>NZ_JBFUIB010000237.1:0-5705 GCF_056402095.1 Peribacillus sp. P4_C12 | reverse complement strand
CATATACACCTAAGTACTCGTAATCCACTTCTTTCCCTGCTTTTTCATAAGCTATTTGGATTGCATTATTTTTAGAACCGTCCATTAAATGCAACTGCCTAATATTATATTCTTCATCGGTTTCATCCTCGCTACGAATCGATGTCTCCGGATAAATTTCCTGATAATCACTCCACTTTGCCAGCATATAGGAATAAATATTAGCCTTGCCCATCCTTACCGTGGTCAGCATAAAGCTACCTTCCGCTTCATCACCGCCGGAAACCTCAATTATTGGCTCTAATTCTTTAGCCATTCCTGGTTTTGACACATAATAAGGTAGGGTATAAAGAGCAGATGCTATCAGTAGTATAGCGGCCACCAGGAAAGTGCGTACATACATTTTACGGTTCATCTTCAAATGACTCCTTCCAAGTAACAATGCTTTGCTTAATTTGATCGATCTTTCCTCTTGCAGCTTCTTCTCCAATACTAATTATCTCCTGTATGTTTGTAAATGATTTCGAGCTGTATTTCTCAACCCTAGGGCGGATCATGACGTCTGAGGCAAACTCCCTGCTTTTAACCAATTCCATTTGAAGGATATCGAGGCTTTGCATGATAACATCATAGATAGAGTTTATCTCCATATCTTGTTTAACATGAGCGACATCTACTCCTATTATGATATCCGCTCCCATATCCTTCACTACAGAAACAGGAACCCTGTCAACAACGCCTCCATCGACAAGAAGTCTATTTCCGATTTTTTCCGGAATGAAGATGCCAGGAATTGAGATGCTTGCTCTGACAGCAGGGGCAATAGGACCTTCCTGAAAAATGACTTTTTCTCCAGTTTTTATATCCGTAGCAACCACTGCTACAGGAATATCAAGTTCTTCAAATTTCTTTCCATATGTAAATACCCTAATTAAATCTTTTGTCCGTTTACCTGAAATGAAACCCATTTTAGGTATTGTAAAGTCTAAATAATATTTTCGTTTAAAAGCCCTCGACAGCTTATAGAGCCTCTCAATATCTGAACCTGCGCCATAAAAGGCAGCAACCATCGCCCCCATGCTGCTTCCAGCAATCATATCTATCGGAATGCCTTCTTGCTTCAACACCTTTATCACGCCAATATGGGCAAAGCCTCTTGCTCCTCCAGACCCAAGTGCAAGCCCAATCTTTGGTTTTGACAAAGAAATCCCCCCTCTCTGTAAGAAGTTCAAAATATTGAAATAACACTCATACAAAGTTATGGTCTTAAACAGATTTATAGAAGCATATTGTTTATATTGACAGTGAAACAAGCATGGTAGCACGAACAAAGACTCCCAATGTAATGAAATTGAAATATTACAGCCATTTCTAGTACTTAGTATCTTCATTTTATCATGTTTTTACAATCGATAACCCATACGGTGCATTACTTTTCGAGAAARGGAAGTTCGTATTTTATATATACGAAACGAACTGCCCTTATTTAGTATCCCTTCAAGAGGAGGCTGAACTTTGCTTAAATCAAAATCTAAAACAGTATTATTAGCTCTCACCGTCACGATGATGACAATTGGCTTAATCATTTTCCCCCAGGAATCTTTTGAAGCTTCCAAAGGTGGGCTGAATATGTGGTGGAAAATTGTTTTTCCTTCTCTCCTACCCTTCTTAATTTTCTCAGAGTTATTAATCAGTTTTGGTGTTGTCAGATTCATTGGAGTCATACTCGAGCCGTTCATGCGCCCTTTATTTCGAGTACCCGGAGTGGGCGGTTTTGTCTGGGCGATGGGACTTGCCTCTGGGTTTCCAGCCGGAGCCAAATTCACCGTAAGGCTTCGTCAAGAGAAACAGGTGACCCGCATTGAGGCTGAAAGACTTGTTTGCTTTACTAATTCATCAAATCCATTATTCCTGTTTGTTGCCGTTGCTGTAGGGTTCTTCCATAATCCTCAATTAGGTATCATCCTTGCACTCTCCCACTACCTAGGAAATTTTTGTGTAGGAATTTTAATGCGCTTTTACCGTTGGAAAGAGGAAAAGTCCCAGTCGAAAGGAATCACCAAACTACCTTCCATTAGACAAGCCTTTAGCCAGATGCATCGAACCAGGCTAAAAGAAACGAGACCATTTGGAAGTTTGCTTGGAGATGCTGTTCTATCCTCCATCCAAACTCTTCTAATGATCGGTGGATTCATCATTCTTTTTTCGGTAGTCAATAAACTTTTATTTCATATGAATATTACCGGACTGCTAGCCTCGTGGGTCGGAGGAATATTACATATTATGAATTTCCCTGATTCTTTAAGCCTCCCGTTTATTTCAGGGTTGTTTGAAATGACTCTTGGCTCAAAATTAACCAGTTCAGTCGAAAATGCGAGCCTCCTTCAGCAGACTGTAATGACAAGTTTCATCCTAGCTTTCAATGGATTCAGCATTCAGGCGCAAGTAGCCAGTATTATAGCCGCATCAGACATTCGGTTCATGCCATTTTTTCTAGCTAGAATTGCACATGGTTTTCTTGCATCCATTTTCACTGTATTACTTTGGGGGCCATTCTATAAAGGCAATAATTACAGCGGCAACCCATTCAATGCCTTCCCAGTCAGTGGATCGACAGGTGAACGTGCAAGCTCTCTTTATCAGAATATGCTTGATTTTGGCCCGTTGTTAACCCTCGCTTTTTTAACCCTTTACATCATGATATTCGCCAAACGACTATTCAAAGGACTTTCTTAAATAGAAAAAAGAGCATTGCCTAGGTCGGCAATGCTCTTTTTTCTATTCTTTTTGTTGCTCATACTTCTTAGTCAAGGCTTTTTGGACGACAGGAGGCACTAGTTCAGAAATATCACCGCCATATTTCGCAACCTCTTTCACGATACTTGAACTCAAGAAAGAATATTGATTTTTCGTCATGATAAAGAACGATTCTATGTTATTGTTCAGGAAACGGTTCATTGAAGTTCCCTGCATTTCATATTCAAAGTCAGAAGTCGCCCGTAATCCTCGGATAATCGCATTCGCGGAAACGCTTTCAGCATAATCGACCGTCAGTCCCTGATAGAAATCCACCTTAACATTTGGCATATGAGCCGTTGCTTCTGTAATTAACTCCAGCCTTTCTTCTACAGTAAACAATGAATTTTTTGCTGAATTGTTCACAATGACCACATATACCTCATCAAACACATTCGCTCCCCTCTGAATGATATCAAGATGACCAAATGTGATTGGATCAAAACTTCCCGGACAAATCGCTATTTTTGACATTCATAGTTCCCCCTGTTCGTTTACGTTCCCCCAATGATAAATCGTAACAGCAATGACACCATAAACTTCTTTTCTCTTAACAGTAAAGTCGCCAACTTGCTCAGGCAATGTAACATCATGGCCATGCTCACAAACAATATACCCCGTATTGCTTAGCAATCGGTTTTTATGTATTTCTTCAAGTAAATCTACAAGCTTTTGTTTCTTATAAGGTGGATCAAGAAAGATTAATTGAAAAGTTATTTCCCTTTTCACCAAAGCTTTCAATGCACGTTCTGAATCATTTTTGTAAACCTCTGCACGGTCTGAAAACTTACATATCTCCAAATTTGCCTTAACCGTTTGATTTGCTTTAAAGTCTCGGTCTACAAATATGGCTTTATCCATTCCCCTGCTTAATGCTTCAATTCCTAGTCCACCGCTACCAGCAAACAAGTCAAGTACGAGCCCACCTTCGAAATAAGGACCAATCATATTAAAAATGGATTCTTTAACTTTATCCGTAGTCGGCCGGGTTCCTGTTCCCGGTACAGCCTTTAGTGGTCTTCCTTTACAAATTCCAGAAACGACCCTCATCATTCTCACCACATTTTATGACAAATTTCTGTTACTTTCCTATCCTAACATATTAGAAAAAGCTAGCCAATAATAAAAGCCAATTCCTTCTTCCTAAGTCAAACATCAAATTATATTTTCCTACACCCAATTACAACACCTATTCTTCATCCATTCTTTTTATAAATCTCTTACATTTTGAATATTTAAGTTGTATTTGGCAATAATGTGAATAACAACATTCCTTATTAGGTGTTGTTGCCAACCGCGGAGAAGGCTTACGTTTCCCCATAAGTTCTTCCTCCGGTTTCTCCTCTCCCTTTGCCTTCTAGTCCTAAGTTAGACATAGAAGGACCCTGCAGATTTTTGCAGGGCTTTTTTTTTTTGATAAACCTCCATTACTCGTGGGGCTTTGTCATGATTAGACAATGAAATTGTCCTTCTCTTTTAAAGGAGATAATGATAAAGTAATGAATAATAAGTTAGTTAGGAGAGGTTTAATTGATTCAACGTTTTATTGAACTTGGACAAGGATATTCTGATATATATGAGCTGCTTGAAGTAGGACGCAATCAAAAGCATCGTGTTGCAAGGCTTTTATCTCTACACACTACGATAAATGATAAAAAAGTAACTTCATTAGTTATTGTCATGCAACCTACAGATCCAGGGAAATTCCAGCCGCTTTATATTTGCCGTGAAGGAATTCCGAACCCTCATGTTACCGTAAACAAACGCTATGAGCTTTTTGAGAAACTAGCAGAGGAACTAGATAAATCCATTATTGAAATCGATGTAAAATCTTCGGTCCTCTTTGCAGAAATCGAGTTATACTATCAGCATTTGATTGGTATATTACGAATGAATAGATATCTGCCTCCATTAGGTTGAAGAAAAATAAATGTCCCGAATTAAAAAAGCTGACTCCGCATGAGTCAGCTTTTTTTAAATTCCCATCTTATAATCATATTCTTTCGCTTTATCTGGTTTGGAGTTTTCAAATTCCACTTTCAAAAAAGGCTTATAAGATAGGTCCACTTTTTTTACAAACGAATAATTATTCAGCTTTTCTACCAGTGGTTCGACTTCATCCATGTTTGTATAAAGGACTACATATTTCAATTTTTTTGAAACATAATGGATATTCCCGAATTTCCTAAGCATTTTGGCTTGTTTTAATGTATGTAAATAGACGATAATTCCTTGTCTCGCTCCAAGCATATCAATAACTCCCTTTTATAAAGGTTTTAACTAAGTTTAGCATAGCAGAATCTGTACTTTCAACCAAGAAAAAAAGATTATAAACTAAATTCTCTTACTATTATGAATATAGATAATAAGAAAGGAGCCGAAAAAGAGATGGATTTAGACCCAATCTGGAATCAATTTATCGGACATCTAGTAGATAATGAAGAGATAAGCCAAGCCTCGCTAAAGAAAATTACGGGCATTCCATTTATATATATTCATTATTCTCAGAAGGAAAACGAAAAAAATAATCTCTTTCTCTTAATAAAAAAAGCAGCAAGCCGTTCAATGCGAGGCAAGCAACTCCATTGCGAAACCATTTTCGTCCGCCAGGAAAACCAATTATTTGTATTCCGCCACCGTTTTTATGTACCACAACAAAAGATGTTTTGCTGTGGGAATCTCTGTCCGGACTGCATCTTGTTTAGAAGTTAACACTGCTATAAAAAAAAAAAGCCTGGAAGGACCAGGCTTTTTCCTATTAAGCAGAGCATCCACAACTTCCACCAGTACCGCAACTTCCGGTTGAGCATCCACCTGAAGATACAAAAAATGGATTTCCCGCAGGGGTTTTAACCTGCTCAGAAACTGCCCGGCCAATTCGACCGCTGATTTCGTCAAGAACGGATTGCAATTCCGTCTCTGCCCTCTTA
>NZ_JBFUIB010000236.1:0-5712 GCF_056402095.1 Peribacillus sp. P4_C12 | reverse complement strand
TTCAAGCCCATCCCCGGTGCAATCGCAATTGGATATTTTGCGACCAACCCCATAATAAGGGTACCTATAACAGCAGATATGACTGTTGCCATAAAGACTTGTTCAAATGGAATTCYGATTGAGGATAATAAAGCCGGATTCACAATAAGGATATAAACCATAGTTAAAAATGTCGTAACACCCGCCATAACTTCAGTACGGACATCCGTCCCATTTTCTTTTAGGGAGAAAAACCTTTCTAAAAACATCATTTAGACCTCCAGATCTAAAGGAAACACCGATACAATCGTTTGCATGCGAAGACAAAGGTGTCCTAAAATTGTACTGCATCTACACTTTTTTCAGATTAACCATATTCGTTGAATGAAAGATAAAAAACGAATGAAAAGCGCGACCTTTACTATAATATTCGTTTTTAATTCTAAATTCAACTAAAAAATTTCATCCCCTCTCTTATTTCCGTAAATTCCCATTACCCTCAAACTACTATGGGCTCCTTTTTAATATGATTAGAGTCTTTTTACCTTTTCCTAAAACCCAAATTTTTCTCAAATCAAATAAAAAAAACCACATGAATCACTGATTCATGTGGTTTTTCATCTGCTGGAGAATTTTCTTTTCCAGCCGTGACACCTGTACTTGGGATATGCCAAGTCTTGCTGCTACTTCCGATTGCGTCTGGTCTTTATAGTACCTCAGGAAAACAATTAGTCTTTCACGTTCATTCAATTCATGGATGGCTTCTTTTAAAGCGATTTGGTCAAACCATGATGTTTCATTATTGTCAGCAATCTGGTCAAGAAGAGTAATCGGGTCGCCATCATTTTCATAAACCGTTTCATGGATGGAAGAAGGACTTCGACTAGCCTCTTGGGCCATGATAATTTCCTCTGGTGACAGCTCAAGATGTTCCGCCAATTCATTGACAGTTGGAACACGGCCGTACGTTTTTGAAAGTTCCTCTTTGGCTCTACGAATTTTATTTGCCATTTCCTTTAAAGAACGGCTTACTTTTACAGTTCCATCATCACGGATAAAACGTTGAATCTCTCCAATGATCATTGGTACAGCATACGTAGAGAATTTCACTTCAAACGATAAGTCAAATTTATCTACGGACTTCAAAAGTCCAATGCAGCCAATCTGGTATAAATCATCCGGTTCATAACCTCGATTGAGGAATCTCTGTACTACGGACCAGACAAGTCTTAGATTGCTATTGACAATCAAGTTTCTTGCGTCCTGGTCACCGCTCTGGCTGCGTTGGATTAAATTCCGTAATTCCTCATCTTTTAAATGGGGCTGGCCTTTTTTGCTCTTCTCTTTTTTAACCTCCACATCCATATGCAAGTCTCCCTTAATTGCACAAAGCTCTGCTTGTAGTTAAGTGCTTTTTTAATCGAATGATCGTACCTTCACCCTTATGGGAAATAATATTGATCTCATCCATGAAGTTTTCCATAATGGTGAATCCCATACCGGAACGTTCAAGTTCAGGTTTTGTCGTAAATAGTGGCTGTTTAGCTTCCTCAACGTCTTCAATGCCCAGTCCTTCATCACGGATGGTCAATTCTACAGTATCACCTTCAATAATCACGGAAATGTAGACCCATCCTTCCGGGTCACTCTCGTACCCATGAATAATCGAATTCGTAACTGCTTCTGACACGACAGTCTTGATCTCTGTCAATTCATCCATTGTTGGATCTAACTGGGCAATAAAAGCCGCAACTGTAACCCTGGCAAAAGATTCATTTTGGCTTAGTGCAGAAAATTTCGTTTCCATTTTATTTTTCATCTTAGGCAACCCCCAGTCTTTGCAAAGCGTTTTTTTCGGATAGTTCCATTTTAACAATTTTAAACAACCCTGACATCTCAAATAACCGCTTTACTGCTGGAGAAATTGCGCAGACGACCATTTCACCCTGTTTATTGTTTACCTGCTTATAACGCCCTAAAATAACACCGAGTCCTGAACTGTCCATAAAATGTAGTTCTTCTAAGTTAAGAATAATGTGCTTGATGTTATACTTTTGAATTGCTGCCTCTGCCTGTTTTTTCAATTTTTCTGCTGTATGATGATCTAAATCACCTTTGAGACGAATGCATAATACACGATCTTTCGCCTCCATATTAATCGTAAGACTCATTATATACAGCCTCCTTCACTGTCTTATAAAGAGTCAAATTCTCTTTTTCTCCTGCAGATTCCTTCTTCATAGCAAAACTAGTGGGCATTCGCCTAAATTAGTACATTTATCAGGTAATGCGACAATTTATTCTATTTGACTTGAGTAAACATGCCGAAAGCCCGTTTATACAATTGCCACCAACTAGCTTTTTCAACAGTTTCCTTCGCAACAATTGGCGATTCGACATACACCTTACCGTTTTTCTTTAATTCAAGCGTACCAATTTGATCGCCTTTTTTGATTGGTGCATTCAAATCTTTATTAAGAGTAATTTTTTTTGTGAAATCCTTCGCTGTTCCGTTCTTGGTTGTCAAAACTGAAATAGGTTCACTTGTTACTCCTATAACCATTTTCTTGTGACCTTTACTTACCTTTGATTCTCCTAACATCTCGCCTCGTTTATATATAGGGTATGTGATGTATTGTGAAAAAGCATAATCAAGCATTTTGGTAACCTGCGCATTTCGTTCCTTCGGAGATGCTGCTCCGAAAACGACGGCAATGACCCGCATATTCCCTTTTTTCGCTGTAGCCGTCAGGCAATACTTCGCTTCATTTGTAAATCCTGTTTTTAGCCCATCTACCCCGGGATAAAATTTCACTAATCGGTTCGTGTTAACAAGCCAGAATTTCTTTTCGGTATTTTCACGGAGATAGTCCTCATATGTACCCGTGAACCTTGTAATTGTATCGTATTTCAATAACTCCTTCGCCATGATGGACATATCATAAGCCGAGCTGTAATGATCTTTAACAGGAAGGCCTGTCACATTTTGAAACTTCGTGTTTTTTAGCCCGAGATCTTTCGCTTTTTTGTTCATTTTCTTAACAAACTCTTCTTCAGATCCCGCAATGCGTTCCGCCATCGCCACCGATGCATCATTCGCCGAACCAATCGAGATGCCTTTAAGCATTTGCTCCGTGGTCATTTCTTCACCTGGCTCGAGGAAGATTTGAGAACCACCCATCGACGCTGCATACTCACTTGTCCTGATTTTTTCCTTCATGGTAAGTTCGCCTTTATCGATTGCTTCCATGATTAGCAGCATCGTCATGATCTTGGTCATACTTGCCGGTGAAAGACGATCATCTGCGTTTTTATCATACAATACGGTACCTGTATCCCGTTCAATTAAAATAGCAGATTTAGCATTAGCCGCTAAGTCGATTCCTTTATCTTCCGCTGCTTTTGTATGTGGGATGCTAAAACCAGCAGCTATTAATACGGTTAAAAATAGAGAAAGAATCCGCTTCATCTCCATACCCTCCAATCTTTATATGATTTATTTTTTCCATTACACCCATTTTTATACAAATAAGTTCATTTAAAGATAAATTTTGTAAATATAGGATTTATTAGGAAAATTAACACAAAAATAAAAAGAGGATGCGCATAGGCATCCTCTTTTTAAAATCATGGGATTATTTTAGCTACATAAGCTAGCTAAGGTTACAAAAAGGTCACTCACTAAAAAAAAGAGCAACATTTTTGAAGTTACATTATTCCATAATCTCTTTATAGATAAGCGTAGGTTTTTCAACTTTTTCTTTCGAGATAGATATGTTTTCATACAATTTTTCTTTTACTTCTGAAACATCTTCAAAATTACTGTAAATCGTCACTAGAGATTCACCTTTTGCCACGACTTCTCCGATTTTTTTACGGAGTACTAGCCCAACTGCTAGGTCAATTTCTGATTCCTTGGTCGCTCGTCCGGCTCCTAAAAGCATAGCCGCTGTTCCAACTTCATCGGCAACGATTTTTGATACATATCCATCTTCTTTTGCTTCAAGCTCAAAAGTATAGGCAGCCTGCGGAAGTTTTTCGGGCTGATCTACAACCGAACCATCGCCTCCCTGCGCTTCTAAGAAAACCTTAAATGAGTTAAGAGCAGAACCATCTTTAATAGCGTTTTCAAGCAGGGTTCTAGCTTCTTCAAGCGAGCTTGCCTTTTTAGCAAGGAACACCATATGACTGCCTAGTGTTAAAGAAAGTTCCGTTAAATCTTCCGGACCTTCACCTTTAAGCGTATCGATTGCTTCTTTCACTTCTAAAGCATTTCCGATTGCGTAACCTAGCGGCTGGCTCATATCTGAAATTACAGCCATCGTATTTCGCCCAACATTATTCCCGATGCTCACCATTGCACGAGCTAATTCTTCTGAGTCTTCGAGAGTTTTCATGAATGCTCCTGCACCCGTTTTCACATCAAGTACAATTGCATCGGCACCAGCAGCGATTTTTTTACTCATAATTGAACCAGCAATCAAGCCGATGCTGTTAACAGTAGCCGTTACATCGCGCAATGCATATAACTTTTTATCCGCTGGTGTTAAGTTACCACTTTGACCAATGACAGCTATTTTATTTTTATTCACAAGTCGTATAAACTCATCATTTTCTATTTCCACATGAAAACCTGTAACAGATTCCAATTTATCAATTGTTCCACCAGTATGGCCAAGACCGCGTCCTGACATCTTCGCTACCGGAACTCCAACTGCAGCCACTAAAGGTCCAAGAACAAGTGTTGTCGTATCACCAACACCTCCAGTGGAATGCTTATCAACCTTAACGCCTTCAATCATAGTTAAATCAATTTGATCGCCCGATTCAACCATAGCCATGGTTAAATCAGCACGTTCTTGCTCATTCATACCTTTGAAATAAACGGCCATTGACCAAGCACTCATTTGGTAATCAGGAATCGTTCCATCAGTAAACCCTTGGATAATGAACTGAATTTCTTCCGTAGAAAGAGCCTTACCATCACGTTTTTTCTCGATTAGATCTACCATTCTCATATTAGATTCCCCGCTTTTTTAAAGGCACCGCTACATTTAGCTGCGCTTATTTTATTTTAAATTTAAACTGTTTTAAATGTCCTTAACGATTTGTTTAACAAATTCCAGAAAACTACTCTTTACTTTTTCCGTCGTTTCAATTACTTCTACATGTGACAACGGCTGATCCAAAATGCCTGCAGCCATGTTGGTAAGACATGAAATACCGAGTACTTTCATACCGCTATGTCTTGCCACAATAACCTCCGGAACAGTGGACATGCCGACTGCATCCCCGCCAAGAATCCTTGCCATTTTCACTTCTGCGGGTGTTTCATAGGTCGGGCCTGAATTCCCAATATAGACACCTTCTTTAATATCCATACCAAGCGATGAAGCAATTTTTTTAGCTTGAGCTCGCAGCTCTTTGTTATACGCTTCTGACATATCAGGGAACCTAGGACCAAACCGCTCTTCGTTTGAACCAATTAATGGATTTGCTCCCATTAAATTGATATGATCCGTAATTAGCATCAAGTCTCCCGGTGCATAGCTTTCATTAACACTTCCCGCGGCATTAGTTACAATTAACTGCTCAACTCCAAGAAGCTTCATTACACGCACAGGGAATGTGACTTTCTCCATAGAGTATCCCTCATAAAAATGAAAACGACCTTGCATAGCTACAACTTTTTTGCCGCTTAAAATACCGATGACAAGCTGACCTGCATGTCCC
>NZ_JBFUIB010000235.1:0-5781 GCF_056402095.1 Peribacillus sp. P4_C12 | reverse complement strand
CATTTAATGCTTTAACGATAAATAGTGATATATATATGTTTTTTATAAATATTTTGTTTTTTTCATTTTATAAAATAGGTAAAAAAAACTATATATTTGATAAGATATTCAAAACCTTCTCTTTTTTCTAATCAGCCTTCGAACAGGAAACCATCAGCGTGCGAATTGGCATGACAGTTGATTTCCGAGGAAGGTTTTTCATTGAGGAACTAGTGGATGCATGAGTAAAATAGTCGAGCCATGTTTGGTATCCCTCTAGAAGGAGAAATGCTTGACTCATTTGCACTGAGCTTGGCAATATGCTAGCTGTTAATATAGCAGCATCCTTAATTATGGATATTACCCCTCCAACCGTTCTTGTCGGTCAAATATACGGCTTTAATCAAGTAATCATTTTCCCGATTATACTGAATGGGACCCATAAGATTCATTTTTATCTTGATGATTGAAATGTAGTTTTTAAACATAAAACCCCCCTTACCTTCACAAGCGGTAAGGGGGGCCTTCATTCTTCCTTCTTTATTGAGGATTGGTTTTGTACTTGTATAATGATATTTTGAAATTCCTCTTTTCCGCACACACGGCATCTAAATTCCTGATTTAATATAGTTCGACAATGAATACAATATTTTTTTTCCATCTCTATCACTTACTTTCTTGTATAGATACTATCAATATATTCAAAAAGTGAAGAGAGTTTCCTTTTATCTGTTAAATCTTTTTTTCATTATAATTAGAATTCTCTGGAGGGCTTTCTTTCAATCCGGTAATGTTTTAATAACCAATCAGAATAAAAAAATACTGCCTCAAACGCAAAAATATCTGTGCGTTTGAGGCAGTTTACTCTAAGGTATAAATCTATCAGCTTTTTCGAAACTATTTAGGCTACTTTCCGTCCTTCGATACGTGCTTCTTTCACTTTCCCGTTTGCAGGAACGATATTGAAAACAATATTCAAGAAAATAGCAGTCAAACTTCCTGCCACAATTCCGTTATCCGTTAAAATTTGGATACTTTCTGGAATTTGAGCAAATAGCTCAGGAACAACCGTTACCCCAAGTCCCATACCTACTGAACATGCGATAATCAATAAATTTTCTTGGGAAGCAAAGTCTACTTTGCTTAACATTTTAATTCCTGCTGCAATAACCATTCCGAACATGGCTACCATTGCTCCGCCTAATACAGATGAAGGAATAATGGTTGTGAACGCACCAATTTTAGGAACAAATCCTATCAAAATAAGCATGCCAGCTGCTGTATATATGACATTTCTTGTCTTAATACCGGACAATTGAATAAGACCGACATTTTGTGAAAATGCCGTATAAGGAAATGCATTAAACAAACCGCCTAGCATGATCGCAATCCCCTCAGAACGATATCCACGTGCTAGGTCATCTTCTGAAATCTCTTTATCTGTAATTTCCCCTAATGCATAATAAACACCTGTTGATTCCACTAAGCTAACTATTGCCACCAATGTCATTGTAATAATAGCTGTAATGTTAAATGTCGGAGTTCCAAAGTAGAAAAAATGAGGTAAATGCAACCAAGTAGCACTTGCTACTGAGCTAAAATCCACTTTACCCAGGAAGAAAGCTACAAATGTTCCGACTAGTAAACCTAATAAAATAGAAATAGAACGAACAAATCCCGTTGAGAATTTATACATAAAAATGATAAATAACAATGTTCCAAAACCAAGACCCACATTATTCAAGGCACCGAAATCAGCTGCACCTTGGCCGCCCCCCAGATTGTTAATCGCAACTGGAATGAGAGTGATTCCGATAATCATAACTACTGATCCTGTAACAACAGGAGGGAAAAATCTTGCCAACTTACCAAAAAACTTACTTATTATAACCACAATCAATCCTGAGACCAAAATGGCTCCATAAATGGTAGTGACTCCATATTGGGTACCAACCGCAATCATTGGGCTAACTGCTGTGAATGTGCAGCCAAGAACGACTGGCAGCCCAATTCCAAAGAATTTATTTTTCCACACTTGTAATAAGGTTGCTATACCACACATTAAAATATCAATCGATACTAAATAAGTTAACTGAGCTGCCGTTAAACCCAACGCCCCACCGACTATCAGGGGAACAACAATCGCACCTGCATACATCGCAAGTACATGTTGTAATCCTAAAGAAGCAACTTTTATTGGTGATTGGTTAGACATTTACTGTTGCCCCTTCCTGTTCCTCAGCGAATGTTATCTCGCCGAATTTCAACTTTGCGATTCGAGCTAGAGATTCCACCTGGAAGCCTTGTTCTCTGAGATCCTTTCCACCACTTTGGAAAGCTTTCTCAATTACAATCCCAATACCAGCCACTTCTGCTCCAACTTGGTTACAAATATCCGCCAAACCTCGGGCTGCTTGACCAACTGCAAGAAAGTCATCGATGATCAATACCTTATCTCCTGCTTCAATATATTTATCGGACACCGTAATTGTATTCGTTTCTTGTTTAGTATAGGAATGAACAGTTGCTGTCACTAAACCTTCAGTCAAAGTCAGTGATTTACGTTTACGTGCAAAAATTAGCGGAACTTCTAATTCTAAGGCCGCCATCAGTCCAGGTCCAATCCCTGAAGATTCAATCGTCAGTACTTTTGTTATTTCCTTCTGTTCAAAACGTTTCACAAATTCCTTACCGATTTCTTTCATCAGGATAGGATCCATTTGGTGGTTTAAGAATGAATCTACTTTTAAAATATCTTCTGATAAAGCTTGACCCTCGGACAAGATTTTTTCCTTTAAAAGTTGCATGAAGGTTCCTCCCAATCTTGGATGTTTATTTAACCCATAGTCATGCAGATGTTTCCCGACAAATAAAAAGCCCAAGAAACATTGCAGCACTTTTTTTAGAGTGAGGCAATATTTCTCGGGCCTAAATGAAAAAGGACTCAACAAAACCCTTTCATTGTGCGACAAGATCTATTACTCACCCATAGTCGAATTATTTACGGTAATTCGGTAGAAACTTGCAGGCCATATCCCTGCTATTATACGAGTGAAACTTTATATTTTTGTAATATATGAATTATAACAACGCTTTCTCTATTTGAAAAGGTATTTTTAACAAAAACCGAACTTTCACTTTAAAAAATAAATGATCATTCGTATTTTTAGAAAATTTAGAAATTGACTGATCGTTTCATAGGATTTTTTCCTACCATCTATGTGTGAAAAAATCCAGACTATATAATCTTCACAATTTTTTCACAACTTGATACACAATCAAAAGCAAATTTTTATACTTACTTCAACTTTACACTATATCGAACTTATAAAAGTAACGATTGAACAAATTGTGAAAAGAGAAAAAGTGGATTCTAATTTACCATTACTTTTGTATGATGAACATGTACTCATGTCTTTTAGGGAATTAGAAAGGAGTGAAAACGATGGCCGTACCTAAACTTAAGAACAAATCACAAACAAAAGAGACTTCTAATTTAAAAGGTACACTTGCTTCTGTTTTAATACTAGGAATTATTCTAATTATTGTATGGGTCAGCATCTATTTTATTTTTGTAAATCGTTTAGGCTAATTGAGGAGGAGAAATAATGCACATGCACAAGTTTGAAAAGGTTTGGTTGATTTTCGGTACAGTAGCCCTGCTAGTATTCTTGACAGTGCTTGGGGTTAGTGCTTTCTATCTAGGGAATCAACCTCCCAGCTGTTTAGTTACAATTGATCCTGAAAAAGTGGAGGTCACTGCTCCATTTAATGCCCCTGGCCTATATGAAGTCACAGGAAAAGATTGGGACTATGAATTAGTGTTTGTAGCTTCTGCCTTTTCGTACAGTCCTGCAAAAGTGGAGATCCCTAAAGGTTCAACTGTCAAGGTTATCGCAACATCAAAGGATGTTATCCATGGCTTTGAGATAGCTGGGACTAACGTTAATATGATGCTTGAACCTGGATTCGTCAGTGAATATACCACTAGATTTAATAATGAAGGAGAAAATTTGATTATTTGCAATGAATATTGCGGGGTTGGTCACCACATGATGAGCTCCCGTATCGAGGTGGTTTCAAAATGAAAAAAACGGCTGAAAATGAAAAAGTTCACCCACTGGATGCAAAACTATCCATGGCTCATTTCTATGTAGCCATTATTGCTTTAGCACTTGGAGGATTTGCAGGATTACTTCAAACTTTGGTTCGCTCAGGCAGAATGGAATTACCTGCCGGTATAACGTATTATCAATTACTTACGGTTCACGGAGTTTTACTTGCTCTGGTGCTAACAACTTTCTTTATCATAGGATTTCAGCTATCAGCAGTTAGTAAAACAATCGGTCCATTGTCCACCCCTTCCAGAATTACAGGCTGGATTGGTTTTTGGACAATGACACTCGGCACTGTTATGGCCGCTGTTATGGTTTTATTAAATGAAGCATCTGTCCTTTATACTTTTTATGCACCTCTTCAAGCGCATCCTATTTTCTATGGTGGCTTAACACTTGTGATCGTTGGCAGCTGGATTAGTGGTGGAGCCCTTATAGCGGCATACCGCAAGTGGAAGAAAAACAATCGCGGCCAAGCAAGCCCCTTATTAAGTTTTATGGCGGTTGTAAATACTCTACTTTGGATTGTTGCTACTATCGGAGTGGCAGCTACCGTGTTATTTCAAATTCTCCCATGGTCATTAGGCTGGGTGGATTCTATTAACGTTTTAGCAAGCCGAACTTTATTTTGGTATTTCGGTCATCCGCTCGTATATTTTTGGTTGCTACCAGCTTATATGTGCTGGTATGTAGTGATTCCTAAAGTCATTGGCGGGAAAATTTTTTCAGATTCATTGGCTCGAATGTCTTTTATTCTTTTCCTGCTTTTCTCTATTCCTGTTGGACTTCATCACCAATTGCTAGAACCCGGTATCGATCCTATCTGGAAGTTTTTACAAGTGATTTTAACCTTCTTAGTCGTTGTTCCATCTTTAATGACTGCCTTTTCTTTATTCGGATCTTTTGAACAATACGGACGTTCTCAGGGTGCCCAAGGGATATTCGGTTGGTTTAAGATGCTTCCTTGGGGAGATGCGCGTTTTACGGTTCCTTTTATCGGAATGGCGGCTTTCATACCAGCAGGTGCCGGAGGATTAGTCAATGCCTCAAACCAATTAAACCAGGTTGTCCATAATACTATTTGGGTTACAGGACATTTTCATTTAACGTTGGCGACTTCCGTAATCCTAACTTTCTTTGGGATTTCATATTGGCTCGTTCCCCATTTAACTGGACGCACCTTAACAAAAAAATTAAATAAATTAGCGATTATTCAAGGGGTCTTTTGGGCAATTGGGATGTCCTTTATGTCTGGGGCTATGCATATCGCTGGATTGCTAGGAGCACCTCGCCGCTCTTCGTACTCCACTTATGGAGATTCCACACAGGCACTTGATTGGATTCCTTATCAAATCGCCCAAGCTGTAGGTGGAACCATACTCTTTATCGGGATTATTTTATATATCATTATTTTTATACAGGTAGCCTTCTTTGCTCCAAAAGGCAACGAAGAGTTCCCTGTTGGTGAAGTTACTGATAAGGCCGAAAAAACGCCACTCATTTTTGAAAATTGGAAATTATGGCTTGGAATAACTGCAGCACTCATTCTCTTTGCGTATACAATTCCGTTTATTGATATTCTCCAAAATGCACCACCGGGATCAAAAGGATTTAAATTATGGTGATCCTACACAATAAAAAAAACCTTGGCAGATTTGCCAAGGTTTCAGTTTGTAGACAAAAGGGG
>NZ_JBFUIB010000234.1:0-5801 GCF_056402095.1 Peribacillus sp. P4_C12 | reverse complement strand
ATGATGCGTATGGAATAATGGCCGGGATGGGCGGTTATGTATTTAAAGAAAAAGATGGGAATCTAGATCCTACGAACATCGGATTAAATAATAAAAGTGCTGTAAAGGGTGCTAAGTATATTCAAAAATGGTATAAAGCAGATGTGATGCCAAAAGGGGACGAAGCAGGGATAGAGAAGTTGTTTATAGAAGGGAAATTGGCTTCTTTCATGAGTAGAGGTAGTACACTTTCTGATAGGAAGAATACAGGGGTGGCGCCATTGCCTGTATTGCCAAATGGCCAGCCGATGAAAACGTTCATGGATATCAAAGGATGGCATGTAACAGCCTTCACAAAATATCCTTACTGGTCTACAAAGTTAGTAGAATTTTTGACAAAAGATAAATATGCAATGCTCCGCTATAAAAAAACAGGAGAAATACCTCCTGTAAAATCTATCATGAACAATGAAGCAATCAATGAAAGTGAAAGAGCACAAGCCTTAAGCATACAATTACAATATGCTGAACCTGTGCCTAATATACCGGAAATGAATGAAGTATGGAAGCCGATGAAATCTGCCATGAAAGAGATAGCTTCTGGAAAAACAAAGCCGAAAAGGACTTTAGATGAAGCAGTAAAGAGGATAAAAAAAGAATATTAATTGCGAATTACTTTTTCCAATTCGACAACGTTCATTTGTATCTCCATTTTGTCCCTTTAGTGTAAAGATTTTTATAATTTGGATTTGACGTTATGGGGGCAAAAGGCTAATCTTAAAGGCGTAAAGAGATAGCTAGGAGGAGAGCGGATATGAGAAAAAGAGTGTTATCACTCGCTTTAATTCCGTTGCTTCTTTTTTACGCCATTCCAGTAGGAGCAGCTGAAAAAGAACAACGAACATGGAAGGACGAAATCGTATATTCATTAATGATCGACCGATTTTTCGATGGTAATACACAAAATAATGGAGATGCGGATGTAAATAATCCTTCTGCTTTTAATGGTGGAGATTTTGAAGGTATTACAAAGAAACTAAATTATTTAAAAGATATGGGATATACCGCTATCATCCTATCGCCGATTTTCGCTAATGAAGAAAATGGCTATCATGGGGATTGGGTTAACGATTTTTATAAAACAGATAAGCACTACGGTACGATTAAAGAATTTAAAAAACTTGTGAATGAGGCTCATAACCGTGATATGAAAGTAATTATTGACTTTCAGGCCAATAATGTGGGACCTAATCATTCTTGGTTAACTGATCCTAATAAACAAGACTGGTTCCATGAAGAAAAAGAGATTTCTAATGACAGTAATCAGGAAGATTTGGAAACAGCCTGGATCGATGGCCTTCCGGATTTGAATCAGGATAACAAGGAAACGCGAGATTATTTGCTTGATGCTGCCAAATGGTGGATTACGGAAACGGATATTGATGGGTACCGTCTGAATAAAGTCCAATACGTAGCAAAGGATTTCTGGAAGGATTTTGTCGAAACTGTCAAGTCTGAAAAATCAAATTTCTATACAATTGGCGATGTTCAAGGTGATGCCGACTTGATTTCAAGCTATAAGAAAACGGGTATCGATGCTTTTATGGCTTATCCGCAAAATGTTGAGTTAAAGGAGACATTTGCTGCGCCAGATAATGATTTGAACCCGGTGTTTGATGCATTTGTGAAAAGTGAAGATGTAAGCGAGAGCAAAGGTTCGCAGGGATTGTTTATGGATACTCAGAACATGCCTCGTTTTACGAAGGCTGCAGCTGATCATAATGAAAACCCAGGTACACGGTGGAAAATGGCGTTATCATATCTTTATACGATACCAGGAGTACCAATCGTATTTTATGGATCGGAAATTGCCTTAAACGGCGATAAGGCCCCTGATAATCATAAATTAATGGATTTCAAGACGGAACAGGAATTAGTGGATTATATAACGAAGCTTTCTGAACTTAGAGACATGTATCCTGCTTTGACAAAAGGGGATATGGAGCTTTTATATGAAAAGGGAGGAACAGCGGTATTCAAGCGCGTCTATGGTGATGAAACAATAGTTGTCGCTATGAATAATACGACTGAAACTCAATCGATAATCCTCACTGATAAGGAACTTGAAAAGAATAAAGAGTTGAGAGGTATGCTGAATGGGGATCTGGTCCGTAGTAAGGACAACAGCTACTCAATCGTAATCGACAGGGAGACGACAGAAGTCTACACTCTATCACCTAAGTCGATTATAAATATTCCTTACCTGTTTGTTATAGGATTGGTTCTTGTTATATTTGGTATATTTATTGCTTTGGTTATTAAACGTTCAAAACGAAACCAGCCAAAATAATCATATACCTCTCGATTTTTGGTAGCTGCAAAACATTGTCCCCTTGGCTTTGTGGAAAACAGAATCGGGAGGTTACAACATGAATAAGACCTGGTGGAAGAAGCGGTTTGTTATCAAGTCTATCCCCGTAGCTTTATGGATAGTAATGGTGATGGAGTGGGAGATTTAAGGGGGTTAATTTCAAAGCTGGATTATCTGCAGGAACTTGGAATCGATGTTATTTGGATTTGTCCATTTTATAAGTCACCCAATGCAGATAACGGCTATGATATTAGTGATTATCAGGCAGTTTCTGAAGAGTTTGGTTCGATTGAAGACATTGAACTTCTGTTGAAAGAGGTTCACCAACGTGGCATGAGAGTGATACTTGATCTTGTTTTGAACCATACAAGTGACGAACATCCATGGTTCGTTGAGTCGCGTTCCTCCCGAGATAATCCGAAACGAGATTGGTATGTTTGGAGAGATGGCCAAGATGGCCGGGAACCGAATAATTGGGAAAGTATTTTTTCCGGAAGTGCTTGGAAATTCGATGAATTGACCAATCAATTCTATTTACACCTATTTGCAGAAAAGCAGCCAGACTTAAACTGGAAAAACAAAGATGTAAGGCAGGCTCTGTATAAAATGGTTAATTGGTGGCTCGATAAAGGCATTGATGGCTTTCGAATAGATGCAATTACACATATTCATAAGCGTGAAGGCCTACCGGATATGCCTAATCCGTATTGGCATCAGTATATACCTGCCTTTGAAATGCATACCAATCAGGAAGGGATTCTGGATTATCTACAGGAATTAAAAGATGAGACTTTTTCTAAATATGATATCATGACGGTCGGTGAGGCCAATGGTGTCAGGATTGAGCAGGCGGAAGATTGGGTCGGAGAAGTGAATGGAAAGTTCAACATGATTTTTCAATTCGAGCACCTTGGACTTTGGAATCGTGGACAGAATCAGAATGTTGACGTTAATGGTCTAAAACGTACCATGACTAAATGGCAAAAAGGGCTGCAAAACAAAGGATGGAATGCTTTATTTTTTGAAAATCATGACCAACCTAGAAGTGTATCGACATGGGGAAATGATCATCAATATTGGTTGGAAAGTGCGAAAATGATTGGGGCCCTATACTTTTTCATGCAGGGGACTCCGTTTATTTATCAAGGTCAGGAAATAGGTATGACGAATGTCCAATTTGATTCGATAGATGATTATGATGATGTCGGAATGAAAAATTTTTACCGGATTGAGACCTCCAAAGGTCGTTCACATGATGAAATCATGCACATCATATGGCATAGCGGCCGTGATAATTCTCGAACACCAATGCAATGGAACGATAAGAAAAATGGTGGGTTTACGGATGGCACACCGTGGATGAAGGTCAACTCCAATTATCGGGCCATTAACGTAGAACAGCAGAAGAATAATCCATCTTCTATTTATCATTTTTACAAAAAGATGATCGAACTTCGAAAAAAACACCAGGTTTTTGTTTACGGAGAATATGAATTATTATGGGAAGACCATCCTGAACTTTATATTTATACAAGGAATATGAATGGTGATTCAGCCAAGGTTGTATGCAACTTTAGCACAAATCATCATCAAATTGACCTGTCTCATTGGGGGAAAATGGAACTTTTACTAGCGAATTATGATAATTGTCCGGAAGAAACAATGGTTAATTTGCGACCATATGAAACAAGGATTTATCGTTATTAACCTGTAATACCTTTCTGAATTTTAAATGGAAATAAGCTTTAAATCCAGTATTGTTAGTCGTCTGACTTCTGTCCTCACCCAAAGACACCTGCTGTTTTTTAGAAGCTGATCTTAAATCAGCTTCTTTTTGATTTTTAAAAGAGAAGTAAAAAATAAAAAAGTAAGTATTTTCTGAAAATTGTTGAAAACAGTTAAAAAAGTATGGATATAACTATTGAAGTGAGTGTATTATAGATACATACAAATGTATAATTATAAAATAAATTAGAAAAGTGTTTATTGGTTTTCACCTTTTTTTTGAATGAAGTCAATAAAGGCTAAAGAGGGGAGAGGGGAAACGCATGGCCGTCACGATAAAAGATGTGGCACAACTGGCGAATGTTGCTCCTTCAACAGTTTCTCGAGTGATTGCTAATAATCCTCGGATAAGTGAAAAAACAAAGGTACGAGTTCGTAAGGCAATGGAAAAGTTAGGATATCATCCAAACTTCATTGCTCGTAGTCTTGCTAATCAATCAACTAGGATCATTGGATTGGTGTTACCAAGTTCGTCAAACGTTTTTTATCAAAATCCATTTTTTCCGGCTATCCTCCAGGGTCTTAGTGAAGGGGCTCAGGAAGAGCATTACTCTCTGTTACTAAGCACGGGGAAAACAGAGGAGGAAGTCTACGAAGGAGTCGTGAATATGGTTCAAGGGGGAATGGTGGATGGAATTATCCTTATGTATTCAAGGATGAATGATCACATTCTAACCTATTTACAAGCAAGGGATTTTCCATTTGTTGTCATTGGGAAACCCTATGATTTTATTGAGGAGATAACGTATGTTGATAACGATAATGTCTTGGCTGCCGAACAGGCAACTGACTATCTCATTCAATTAGGCCATGAAAGGATTGGATTCATTGGAGGAGATGTAACTTTTGTGATGACCCTCGATCGATTATTAGGATATGAACGTGCATTAAAAAGGGCTGGTATCGTTCCAAGAAGGGAATATACTATACATGAGGATTTTTTACATGAAGGTGGACTAGCAGCAGCGAAAAGATTACTATCGATTGACGAGCCACCAACCGCTCTTATCGTCAGTGATGATCTTATGGCACTAGGAGTCGTACATTCTCTTCGAGCGATGGGCGTACGGACTCCTGAGGAAATGTCAATTGTCAGCTTTAATAATGTTCTTTTCTCTGAGCTATCGCTACCTGCCCTAACTTCTGTAGATATTAACATTTTCGATTTAGGATATCAGGCCGCTAAAAGCATCATTCAAAAATTACAGAATGGTGATACTCCGGCAGGGTCCATTATTCCCCATCATTTTGTGGAAAGACATTCTTGCAGACCAATAAAGCAAGGAGCGATGGCTATGACTTATTAAACAAAAAGAGCATTGTGTAAAAGCAATGTTCTTTTATTAAAATTGTACACTGAAGCTTTTGAATGTATGGACACCGGTTCCGTGTTTGGCTAGTTTGTTCTCTTTAAGGTACTGAACGGCTTCCAGGACTTCATCAAAAATCTTTGGTTCGAGACCGAGTTGGTTATGTCCTCCGTAGATTTTGGAAACTCCTTTGATCTTAGCAATTTTTTTCAATGAATTAACAAGGTCTACTGGGTCTGTTGAGGGATAAAAGGCGTAAATTGGAGTCTCGGCATAAAGTAAATCACCGGTAAATAAATATCCTGTTTTATAATCTAAGATTGAGATGTGTCCCGGGGMATKCCCCGGGACACATC
>NZ_JBFUIB010000233.1:0-5802 GCF_056402095.1 Peribacillus sp. P4_C12 | reverse complement strand
TTTAAAGATAAAATTAATATTTTGGAGAAGCATTGGTACTTGTATCAATGCTTTTTTTTTAGGCTCTGTTAAATAGTTCTGTTGATATTTGATAGTTGCTTGTTTTCCACTAATTTGACTTACAAGATACTTCGAATATCCTGCCATTAATCACAATTAAGATGTAGTATATAACTTTATGGAGAGTGATATATAAATGAAAGCAAATGAAATTCTTCAAATACTGGATGACTTTGCTGAAGATTATAATTTTCCTGTATTGGATAATTATAATTTCGACTTAGCCCAGGGCAGAATATCAGTTTTTCGAGAAACAGATAACTGGCTCATTGTATTTGAAATAGTAGGTGTGAACAAAAACCAAGATATATCTAATGACCTTTATGTTTACGGTAATGTTACTGAAGAACAAGGAATCATTATAGGTCTTGATAATATTGTAACCTTAGAAAATGAAGAAGATTGGTTTGATGACGAAGATAACTTTTTAGTCAATCCATTCCATTTAAAAATGTTTGTTAATCGAGAACTTATCAATTTAAATCCTAAAGAAGAGGAGTATGCACAAATAGGACTCCAAACTCAATCATTTAATCCAACCAAACTCGTTCGTTTCTTTAGTTCTAAGTATAAAGAAAAATTTTGGCTTGCAACTCCGGATTTATTAAATGAAATTGGTGTAAACACTCACCTAAACCTGTTTTATCAAATAGATGAATGGGAACACACTGATGAAGAAAAGCCTAGTGAAAATAAGTTCTTCCAAAGTCTTGCCAAAGCTATTGAACTAAATGATACAAGTTTAGTACATTCTCACACGCCAAACACTCATTGGTCCAATTGGACGTGGAGTGATTTTGAAAACCAAGATGAGGATTAATCTTCAATACCTAATAAATCAGCACGTTAAAAAAGCCCTTTTCATAAAAGAGCTTTTTTCTTTAAATATTTTTTTAGAAAAAACAACAACGTTCTTTAACAAAGCCTTTTTTTAATATGGAAGGTCGTAAATCTATTCACATTTGGATAAGATACACGCCTTTCACACGTTTCTTTCCAACTGATTTGAATCGATAATATTCCAAGTCTTTATAATTTGAATAGATCATAAAGGTACTTTGGGTTAGACCCGTTTGGCTATGGGAAGGGAATTGGTTATCAATTATAGCAATCCATATAAGCGATTGGTTCTGGAATGACTCAAAGGAAAAGGGTTTAATCAAAGTTATGTGTATTTTCCTGAAGCACATACCGACTTTATATTTACAATTGTAGCTGAAGAATTTGGATTCATAGAGGCAGGTTTACTTATATCCACTTATTTCTTTATTATTTATAAAATTGTTACGATAGCATGGAAAAGGAGCAGTAGATTTAGGAATTTAGGGCTTAGTATCCAACCGTTTTCCCGCTATTGAACCATGAAGCCCTATGGTAGAAAGGAGAAAATATGATCAATCAGGCTTCAAGTCTACTTACTTAGAGGAGAAGCACCCTTACATCTTATTGAAGGCCTATTGGAGTTAGCGACTCCTGTTCATGCACAAGTATATTCAAGAGTTTATCAAGTTCTTGGCTCAAATGTAATGTTTTTGGTGAGGAGAATCCATGCTTYAAGGCTGTATTTATTAATTCTTTCCTCATTGTCTCTATTTTATTATGTAGTAGTTCCATACTTTCCAACGAAAACCCCCTCAAAACCTTTCCTTTATTGTAGTATATTTATTATTACATAAATTAGGATGATTTTAAATATTATAGTAAGTAAACAAATTCTGGCGGGAGCAATACAAATCTTCCTCACTATCATTCGATATATGTCGTTACTGATAACTATTTATATATAAAATTATTACTTCCATACATAACGAGCCGTTAAAAAACATCAGGACTTTAATTTGATATAGCATAAATTTGCAATAACGAATATAATTTGTATTAGGTAAACTTTTTTTGATTTTATTTTCATATAGTGAATATCTCCATTTTGAGAGAGTTGTAATCGTAAAACTGTATAATTTAGGAGAATTTAAAATTTGTTGAATTTTAAAGAGAACCTGTTTATTCTCCTTTTTACTAACTGTATTTCGTTTATTGCTAGATGGATAGGTTTAGTAGCTGGGTTTATCAAAAATTACTTAGAGATGAAACTAATAAAGTGTTAAGAAGTAACAAATGGTTTCGACAAAATAATTTTAGGATAGACAAGCTCTATTATTTACTATGAAGATGAGGGAAAATTTCATATAGTATTGGAATGGGTATATTCGTTTAAAAGCGAATATTTAAAAGGGAAGCCGGTGCAAAATCCGGCACGGTCCCGCCGCTGTAATGGTGAGTCCTATGCAAGAAAGTCACTGGATAATATCCGGGAAGACGCATGGAGATGATGAACCTAAGTCAGAAAACCTGCCCGTTCTAAAAATGCTGTTAAACCTACGGGAGATAGGGAGGTGTTAGAGTGCTAGAAGACGAATTTGTTCTTAACCTATAAGCATTTCTGACCGTTAAATCTGGTTGGAAATGCTTTTTTATATTTCGTGATTTTTCAAATAGATAAAATTCCATAATTGAAGGTGAGAAAACATGTTTTTACAACGGTCTAGTTTATTCCATTCTTTTGTTGGACTACTAGTAATTTTCACAATTTTTGTTACTGGTTGCAGCGACACAACAATAGATCAAGAAAATACATCAGATAAAGATAAACAAAAAGTTGTTACTTTTTCATGGCCTGGGGATATAGGAGACTTAAATCCACACACATATTTTCCGAATGAGTTTTTTTCCCAGGCTATGGTATATGAATCCCTTGTTTATTACGGTGAAGGCGGAGAAATTCAGCCTTGGCTTGCAGAGAGCTGGGATATATCGAAAGATGGAAAAGAATATGTATTCCATCTGAGGAAAGATGTTAAATTTTCCGATGGTTCCCTCTTTAATGCTGCAATCGTTAAGAAAAACTTTGATACCATTTTAGATAATCGCAAACAACATGAATGGGTGGAATTAATTAACCAAATCAAAAGTACTGAARTAATAGATGAATATACATTTAAACTTATTTTGAACAACGCGTATTATCCAACTCTTCAAGAACTAACTTACATCAGACCGTTGAGATTTGTAGGAGAAGCTGCTTTCCCTGACAGTCAAAACACATTTAAGGACGGACTCAAGTCTCCGATTGGCACAGGACCGTGGGTATTGAGCGAATATAAGAAAAATGAGTTTGCAGTTTTTAAAAGGAATGAACAGTATTGGGGTACTAAACCTAAAGTAGATAAGGTGGTTGTTAAAGTCATTACTGACGGTGAGTCAAG
Organism: Peribacillus sp. P4_C12; assembly: GCF_056402095.1. Lineage (NCBI taxonomy): Bacteria > Bacillati > Bacillota > Bacilli > Caryophanales > Bacillaceae > Peribacillus > Peribacillus sp. P4_C12. The sequence goes on along the minus strand of NZ_JBFUIB010000233.1, from coordinate 2,479 downwards.
AGTATTAGCTTTTGAGAAAAAAGAACTCGACTTTATTTTTGGAAACGGGGTCATAAGCCAAGATTCATTCCAATTTTTGAAGAATTCAGGGCAATATGAAACCAAATTGTCAGAACCTACAGCTACAAGAACGCTGCTTCTTAACTCAAATAGAGAAGCGACTAAAGATCTTAAAGTTCGGTTAGCTCTCCAACATGCTTTTAATAAACAGGCTGTTATTGATAAGATCTTTTATGGTATGGAAAAAAAGGCTGATACTTTGTTTCCACCTACTTTGCCATACACGAAAATTAATATAAAGCCATATGAATATGATGCAGAAAAAGCAAAACAGTTATTGGATGAAGCTGGATGGAAACAAGTGAAGGGGAAACCATTTAGAGAAAAAGACGGAAAAGAATTGCAATTGGAATTACTGTTTAATAGTACAGACAACATCCAAAAGTCAATCGCAGAATTTACCCAAGGTGATTTTAGAAAGCTGGGAATAGATGTTAAGTTGACTAGTCAAGAAACTAATACTTTTTGGACAACGGCATTTCAAGGTGAATTTGATTTATTATTTACATCTACTTGGGCTGTACCGTTTGATCCACATTCCTATTTAGCTTCTATGACGACAAAATCGGAAAATGGTGGTCCAGATTATAACGCTCAATTAGGGCTGCCAATAAAAAAAGAAATAGACCAGAAAATTAAGAAAGTATTATTAACTACAGACGAAGAAGAGAGAAAAATACTATATTCAGAAATATTAACGACATTGCACGAACAAGCAATATATTTACCGATATCTTATCAGTCTAATATAGCAGTGTATCAAAAAAACATTAGTGGAGTAGATTTTTTACCTCAAGAAGCTGAGGTCCCTTTAACTTCAATTGACGTTAATTGAAGTGGGGATACTTAAAAACAACTTAAGGAGTGCTACATGAGTTGGTTTATTTTTAAACGTCTCACAAGTTTAATTCCAATTTTATTAGGAATTTCTCTCATCACTTTTATCTTGCTTCACTTAATTCCTGGAGATCCGGCAGTAGCTTACTTAAGGGCGTCACATATTCCTCCTACGGATGAGACAGTGGCAGCCCTTCGAGTTGAGCTTGGATTAAACAAGCCTTTATATGTCCAGTATTTTGAGTGGCTGGGAAAAGTGTTGCAATTGGATTTAGGGATGTCTTATGTGTCCAATAACTCTGTATGGGAAGAAATTGTGGTACATTTCTTCCCAACAGTTCAATTAACATTTGCTTCGCTTATCTTTATTGTTGTTATTAGTTTACCCTTAGGAATGATTTCTGCTATTTACAAGGGGAAATTTGTTGATCAGTTTAGCAGAATACTAGCCTTTGTAAGTGTCTCTATGCCAACCTTTTGGCTTGGCTTTCTCTTGATCTATTTTTTATCAGTAAAGTTAGATTTATTTCCTGTATTGGGAAGGGGGACTTTGGCTCATCTAGTGCTTCCTTCCTTGACATTGGCTTTTGCGTATATAGGTACGTATATGCGATTGCTTCGGGCTAGTATGCTGGGAAATTTGAATGAGCCATTTGTTGTTTATGCTAGAGCGAGAGGGTTGCGCCAAAGACTAATCGTTATCAGGCATGTCTTAAAAAAGTCCTTACTACCTGTGATAACTGGACTTGGCATGAGCTTCGGTAACATGCTAAGCGGAGCGGTTATTGTTGAAACAATTTTTGCTTGGCCAGGCATGGGACAGTTATTTGTCACATCTATATTAAATCAAGATTATCCGATGATTCAGGGGTGTGTATTATTTATGGGTGTGATCTTTGTGGTCTGTAATCTTCTTGTAGATCTTACATATTCTTTCCTGGATCCTCGTATACGCTGGGAGGGAGAGAAATAAGAGTGGTGCAAAACGTGAAACGAAAGCTGATGAAACATAAGCTCATGATGATCAGCATCATGATTATTTCCTTCCTGACAGTATTGGCTCTTTTTGCTCCTTTTTTGGCTCCTAATGATCCGAACTTGATTGATATCGTTCAGAAGCTGCAAGGGCCCTCCTCTCAGTTTCCATTGGGGACTGATCATTTAGGGAGATGTATTTTGTCCCGATTAATCTATGGAACACGAACCTCGTTGGGAATAGCTTTCCTTGTCATGGGATTAATGATGATTATTAGTATCCCACTTGGTATTTATGCAGGCTTTATAGGGGGGAAGGTTGATTATCTCTTCATGAGAATGTGTGACATACTCATGGYATTCCCAAGCTTTCTTCTGTCCCTTGCTTTAGTCGGAATTTTAGGACCGAGTCTTGGCAATCTGATTTTGGCGATGGTGCTTGTCCAATGGGTTTTTTATGCACGCGTCATTCGAGGTATGGTACTTAGTGTAAAGGAGCAAAACTTTGTCTTAGCAGCCAAAATATGCGGGACACCAAGGAGTATCATTATCATCAAACATATCTTACCTGCCATCATCTCTCAAGTTGTTGTATTAATCTTTATGG
>NZ_JBFUIB010000232.1:0-5806 GCF_056402095.1 Peribacillus sp. P4_C12 | reverse complement strand
GTAATATAGTAAAGGCGCAGATTTGGGAGGAGAGAGTAGGGAGAATAAGTTGAGCTTTAATGAATTTTATTTACAGTAGTATATGCTCATTTGTAAATAAAAAACGTAGCAATAAATGTTAATTGACAGGTGAGTTACTTGACTTATCTTTATGACAATTATTAAATGGGTACATATTAAAAAAAGGAAAACTGAATGAATTGGAAGTGAAGAGTTAGTGAAAATCGTATTCTTTGATATTGATGGAACATTACTAGATCATGAAAAAAAGCTACCTGCCTCAACGAAGAAAGCTATTAAGCAATTACAGGACAATGGGGTTTTTGTTGCGATTGCTACAGGTAGGGCTCCGTTCATGTTTGAATCTTTAAGGGAAGAGCTTGGCATCGATACATTCGTAAGTTTTAATGGACAATATGTTGTTTTTGAAGGTGAAGTCATTTACAAAAATCCTTTAAGTTTGTCTGAAATAAAAAGGCTTCACGAACATTCTGAAAAAAATAATATACCAATTGTATTTATGAATGAAGAGACAATGAAATCTAGTGTACCGCATCATAGCAGAATTGAAGAGGCATTAAGCAGTCTGAAGTTTCCACATCCAGAACTTCATGCCGATTTTTACGAAGATCATGACATATACCAGGCCTTATTATTTTGCTCTGAGGATGAAGAAGGGAAATTCGTTGGTCAGTATGATAAATTTCATTTTATTAGATGGCATACATATTCGACGGATGTACTTCCATTCGGTGGTTCAAAGGCAGAAGGTATAAAGATATTAATGGAAAAAGTCGGATTTGGCCTTGAGGACGTTTATGCATTCGGGGATGGGTTAAATGATATAGAGATGTTAAAAGTAGCGGGATATGGCGTGGCAATGGGGAATGCCAGTCAGCTTTTGAAGCAGGAGGCCGACTTTGTAACGAAGGATGTCGATAATGATGGTATACTTTACGGATTAAAAGAACTTGATCTGATCTAGAACTTAAAAACTCCCGTCAACTGATGGGAGTTTTTTATCACTTAGTTAGCTCATCTTTCTACCGCAAAGGAATTTTCTGGAATGGTAAAGGGTTCTATTGGATTAATATGATCATAAAACAAGATTCCGTTCAGATGGTCGATTTCATGTTGAAAGCAAATGGCTGCGGTCCCTTTTAAGCGGAGCTGAACCAGTGTTCCATCCAGAGTCGTACCTGATACCATTATTCGAGCATAACGTGGTACATAACCAGAGATTGGACGATTAACGGAAAGACAACCTTCACCTGTCGTTAAGTAGGCTTTCTCCACTGAATGGCTAATGAGTTTAGGATTGAAAAGAGCGTAGCTATACAGTTCACCATTTTTATCTTTTAAATGAACGGCAATCATCCGTTTTGAAACATTTACCTGTGGTGCGGCCAAGCCTATCCCAGCTCTTAAACCATATTGAGCTGAAATTTCAGGATTCTGGCTATTTTGGACATATTCCATCAAGCTGGCTAAAAGTTGCTTATCTTCATCAGAAGCCGGCAGTGGTACTTCCAACGCGACTTTCCTTAATATTGGATCGTCTTCGTTAACAAAATCATCCATAGTAAGCATAATCTTTCACCCCATTAAAAATTTATAATATATGTATAGGGTTATTTTAACAAAAAAAATGCGAAAAGTTAATGGACTGTATACATAGGCTTTTGGATTGATAAAAGAGTACATGATAGAGATAGGATCAATACTCAAATCCCTTTCCCTATCATGATTGTATAAACCGATTGTGATCTTTTTTTAAAAAATCATTCATTTTTTTGTGAAATCAGGGTAAATAGATAACATATTCGGGTAAAGGTAGTAGTAATAATCTGTTTAGCAGAAGCAGGCGCCGACAATGATAAGCAGGATGAAAAGTACGATGATTAGAGCAAAGCCGCCTCCAAAGCAGCCCCCGCCTCCACAATGTCCACCATAACCGTAGCTGGGTGCAGCGGAAACCGGATAACAACAATCCTGGGTGTAACCTCCATACATAATTTTATACCTCCGTTTTTATATTGTTAAAGTATTGACCACTCTTAGTTGAAACGGTCTCTACAGCCTATGCAGTACGGTTTAAAGGGTGTAGGCTAAAGCCCAGTAATGGAAAATTCCTGCTTAGAATATGATTAGTACGAGAGTCTGCAATCTTCTAAAACAGATGAGTAGAAAAATATCCTACTTCAAAGAACTATCAGGAGGAGCTGTCGATGTTGAAACGTTTTCGTCTATATTTTGTTTTACTTCTTTCCTTAACAATTATGACCGGTTGTTTTAGTAGTTCACCGGAAGAAAAAATCCATAAAATTCTTGAAAAAACTACGGAGAAGGAAAGTGATTTTACCGAGCATCAAGAGCCACTTAATAAATTGGAGAATAAAGAAAAAGAGCAATATGATAAAATTATTAAACTTGGAATGAATGAATATGAACAAATTGTTGAACTTTCAGATGAAGCAACTAAGAATATTGATGAACGCGAGGCTATTATTGAAAAAGAACATAACAGTATGCAGGCCTCAAAGAAACAATTTAATAAGATAGAAGAACAAATTGGGAAAATAGAAAATAAGAAGGTAAAAAAAGAAGCCACTGAAATGAATAAGATAATGAGTGAACGATATAGCACGTACGATAACCTATATGAAGCTTATCAGCAAAGCTTAAAGTATGATCGTGAATTGTATGAACTATTTAAAAAAGAAGATTTGAAAATGGATGAGTTACAAGGCCAAATCAAGAAAATCAATACCTCATATACTAAAGTGTTGAAAACGAATAGCCAATTTAATGAATTAACTGAAAAATCTAATCAGAAAAAAGAAAGTTTTTACAACAGTTCAGGTATAGAAATGGCAGATTTAACCAAAAAATAATTATTTAATGGGCTGTGGGTAATACCCATAGCCTATTTTTTATGCATTCAAATAGTTTATTAACTAAAAAATTCTAGAATAATTTTTTTATTCAATATATAAAAGAACTCCTAAATATAAAAAATGAAGAAACTGTACTAAAAAAATTCTAAAATAGAAAATCTAACAGCAGAATGAAATGAAAGCGTTTAAAAATTTTCTCGAAATATTATTTTAAAGTCTCAAATGCCTTTAGTTAAAGCAATTTGGGAATCAATAGGATAGTCAATGGAAGTGAAATATTATACTTCAGTACCTATAAATTAAAAAAAGGATGAAAATTTATAGTACAGTTACAAAATCAAAACTAACACAGTGATGAAGATTTGGTGTTGGAAATTCTATTAAATCTAAAAAATAAGGAAATACAAGTGATTGACTTGACGTGAATGCATCTTGTAAACTAAATTTATAAAAGTTCTTGTATCATTTTTCTTGATTTTTTTTATGGTACAGAATAAGATTGAGACATATTAACCATATCCACGTTTGAGGGATTAGGCTTAAGGGAAAAATAAAAGAATGAATTGTTGAAGAAACTATAAAGCAAAATATTTTTGCTTATAGAATAATAATAGCAAACCTTTTTAATGAAAGGATGAGGTGCCAAATGGCTCAAAAAACTAAACAAGCTAAATTTAATGTTCAGAATCAGCTTAAGAAAGTGGAAGAACAATTTGAAACTTTTCAAATTTTAAATGAAGAGGGAGAAGTCGTTAACGAAGCGGCAATGCCTGATTTAAGTGATGAACAACTACAAGAATTAATGCGCCGCATGGTTTATACGCGTATCTTGGATCAACGTTCAATTTCATTGAACCGTCAAGGGAGATTAGGGTTCTATGCACCGACTGCCGGTCAAGAAGCCTCGCAAATCGCTTCCCAGTATGCATTGGAGAAAGAAGATTTCATTCTTCCAGGTTATCGTGATGTGCCGCAAATTGTTTGGCATGGTCTGCCGCTTTGGCAAGCATTCTTATTCTCAAGGGGACATTTTAAAGGGAATCAAATCCCGGAAGATGTTAATGTAATTTCACCGCAAATTATTATCGGTGCTCAGTATATTCAGGCTGCAGGTGTAGCTTTAGGTATGAAAAAGCGCGGTAAAAAAGCAGTAGCAATCACATATACGGGTGACGGTGGTACATCACAAGGGGACTTCTACGAAGGAATCAACTTTGCAGGTGCATTTAAAGCACCAGCTATTTTCATCGTACAAAATAACCGTTTTGCAATCTCAACACCTGTTGAATTGCAATCAGCATCGAAAACATTAGCCCAAAAGGGTGTGGCTGCAGGTATTCCTGGTATCCAAGTTGATGGTATGGATGCATTGGCCGTTTATACAGCAGTTAAAGAAGCTCGTGAACGTGCAATTAATGGTGAGGGCCCTACATTGATTGAAACATTAACTTACCGTTATGGACCACATACGATGGCTGGAGATGACCCGACACGTTACCGTACTTCTGATATGGATAATGAGTGGGAATTGAAAGATCCATTGGTTCGTTTCCGCAAGTTCTTGGAAAACAAAAAACTCTGGAATGAAGAATTAGAGAACGAAACAATAGAAAAAGCAAAAGACGATATTAAAGAAGCAATCAAAATGGCAGATGCAGAACCTAAGCAAAAGGTGACAGACCTTATTGAAAACATGTATGAAGAAATGCCTTATAACTTAAAAGAACAATATGAAATTTATAAAGAGAAGGAGTCGAAGTAAGCCATGGCTCAATTGACGATGATTCAAGCAATTACAGAAGCATTACGTACAGAACTTAAAAATGACGAGAATGTACTCGTTTTTGGAGAAGATGTTGGTCTTAATGGTGGAGTTTTCCGTGCAACGGAAAATCTTCAAAAAGAATTCGGCGAAGATCGTGTATTCGATACACCTCTTGCTGAATCTGGAATCGGTGGATTAGCGGTCGGTCTTTCTTTACAAGGTTTCCGTCCTGTTCCTGAAATTCAATTCTTCGGTTTTATATATGAAGTAATGGATTCCGTAAGCGGTCAGCTTGCTCGTATGCGCTACCGTTCAGGCGGACGTTACAGTGCGCCGGTTACAATTCGCTCACCTTTTGGAGGTGGAGTGCATACTCCGGAAATGCATGCGGATAGCTTAGAAGGTTTAATGGCTCAGCAACCAGGGTTAAAGGTAGTTATCCCTTCCACTCCTTACGATGCTAAAGGCTTATTGATTTCAGCGATTCGTGATAATGACCCTGTCATTTTCCTTGAGCACATGAAATTGTACCGCTCTTTCCGTCAGGAAGTTCCTGAGGAAGAATATACAATTCCATTAGGAAAAGCGGATGTGAAAAGAGAGGGAACGGATTTATCCATTATTACGTATGGTGCGATGGTACAGGAATCAATCAAGGCAGCTGAAGAATTGGCTAAGGAAGGTCATTCGGTTGAAGTTGTTGACTTACGAACTGTATCTCCATTGGATATTGATACAATCATTGCTTCAGTAGAAAAAACTGGACGCGCTATCGTTGTTCAAGAAGCACAAAAGCAAGCTGGCATAGCAGCGAATGTTGTCGCGGAAATTAACGAACGTGCTATTTTGAGCTTGGATGCACCAGTACTACGAGTGGCTGCTGCTGATACAGTATTCCCGTTTTCTCAAGCTGAAACAGTATGGCTCCCTAATTATAAAGACATTATTGAAACGGCGACTAAAGTCTTGAAGTTTTAACTATCTTGAGTAATCGGAATGGTAGTAACTGCTTGAGGAAGTAATTCGCATTAGAAGAATTACAAGATAAAGGACTTTATTCAAAGCCCTAAGTATGATTTAATATAGGAGGTTGAACTCAGTGGCATTCCAATTTAGACTCCCAGATATCGGAGAAGGTATACAC
>NZ_JBFUIB010000231.1:0-5823 GCF_056402095.1 Peribacillus sp. P4_C12 | reverse complement strand
GCTACCAAATTATCAAAATATCTACGTAATTCATTAGAACGACTCCCTTTTTGTTATTTGGATAATCCTTTAATGGTTAATAATTCCACAGCTTTAAAAATGGAATTATTACCGTAATCCTCTGCGAATTCAATAATCTTTTGCATGTCGCTTTTGGTAAATTGCGTCCCTACACGTTCACTTCTGTTTTGTTTAATTTTCTTCATCTGATATTCTCCTTTTTGTGCTTATATAGTATCTATACATACTGAGTGTAAAAGTCAGTAGAAGTTACACACTTTTTTTAAATAATTTCACTCCGTCATTATATTGAAAAAAATTAAAAAGTAAGGACGATTAACCATATATGAATAAATTTATTTTTTATAAAGGTTGCTAGCTACAATTTGGTGAATTAGTATTAAAATATCAGAATATTTAGTGTATTAGGAGGAGTTACTATGAAACCAATAATAACTATGGACTTAYAATTGTTAGCAAATGTTCTTAGGGAGAATAATTGTACAAGTTTAATTAGTGCGATTGCCGAAAAGGATTTTCAGGTTGCTCAAATGCTCGATGTATTAATAATTGAGGATAAATGGGGGATGACATTTGACTAAGCTCAGAATCCTTTTAACCATTCCAATTTTGCTATATGGAATTTTCATATTTGTTGTCATTCAAAACGATAAGAATATTCCACTTTATTTGCACCTTCTATTGGCAATCTACTTGATGTTGTTTGTACATTATGAAGAAAAAGGCGGAGCTTGAGGAACTACGTATCAAGTACCGTGTGTACGAATATTATTCATTGGAAAGTAGGAGAAGCCATGGAAAAGCCAAATAGTTTACAAGAAATATATAACGCTAACCGACCTGAGAATAATGAACTTTTTCGAGCGATACAACAGCATCTTCAAATGAAACATCCAGACAAACGAATGACGGCCACGAGAACTTTACAATATATTGTGGCTGACAGTGTTTCATCTGGAGAGCTGCGTAATGTTGAAAGTCGGATTTTATATAGTTGAAATCCTAAGGTCATTTGAAATGACCTTGGACACACAACCCCGCATACGAATCCTAAATCAACTGAAGTTGACCATGGCGCTTCAAAAGTTTAGGAAGGTATGCCAAAAGATGAATATCAAAAAATTAGGCTTTGTTAAAGAATAATGTTGTTATTTGATTTTCTCGAACGTTCGTTCTATGACGAACTAAATTTACCGAGAGCGAATGAGTTTTAATGGCGTTAGTGGACATTATTAACCAAATCAGAAATCTTAGCCAAAGAAACCAGCAGCGATTGAAGGAGTTCTTCACAAACTCATTAGGGAGTGCGGGAGAAACAGAGTCTGTATTCACTGATGTATCAGAACAGAAACACAAAGACGGCTATACCTGCACCCATTGTCAATCCACTAATGCCATTCGCTTCGGTAAATATCAGGTAAAAACTACAATCAATACCATTGAACGTCAAAGATACCGCTGCAAAGAGTGCGCTAAAACATTCACAGATATGACGAACACTCCTCTTCACAGAACTCATATGCCTAGTAAATGGCTTCAGTTCATCGATGTATGATTGAAGGGGATTCCCTTCTGAAATCAACTAAACTCATTGGTGCTCATTATGTGACGCTTTTTTATTGGAGGCATAAAATTCTAACTGCATTGAAACAGATGGATTTTGAACTTTTCGAAGGCATAGTAGAAATGGATGAAACCTATTTCCTCTATTCCGAGAAAGGAAAACGGAATATCCAGAAAACCAAGGTTACGCGGTGGTAGTTCGGAGTTTAGAGGAATAAGTAAGGACCAAGTATGCGTTCTTGTAGCCAGAGACCGCCAAAAGAGAACGTTTTCCAAAACAATAGGAAAAGGGCGTATTATAAAAAAGAGTTTGGACRAAGCCTTAGGTTCCAAGCTATCAATACAAAATGTTCTATGTACGGATGCTTGGCGGACGTTTATGACTTATGCCAAAGAAAAAGGAATTGAGCATCATCGCTTTAAAGCAAATGGTAGGGAGCGAGTTAAAGGGATTTATCACATCCAGAATGTAAAAGTTATCACAGCCATTTAAAGAGCTGGATGGAGCGTTTTAATGGTGTAGCGACTAAATATCTAGACCATTATTTGAGCTGGTTCCAATTTTTAGACACCATCAAACATATAAAAGATAACTTTACGATAACCAAAATGGTTTTAGACAGTTGTTCTTTCTCAGTTAACACAACTTATGATAAACTGAAGTTATCAGAATTTTACAAATAACGGAACGTTCATTGTTTCGTTAAAGGGCCAGTTTAATTGAACAAGGAATTGGCATGACACCTTAATTAGTGAGCTATCTACAACAACACGCCGCAAATGAGTTTTGACCAAAGGGATTATCTATTAAAGGGATTAAATTGGAGGGAATAGAAAATGGATGTAAAGACACTTTTGTTACAACAATGGRCAAGCTGCTTAGATGAAGAAGACTGGTTTCCACCACTTGAAAAAGTGCTAGAGGATATCACTTTTGAACAGGCAATTTGGAAACCAGCTGATGGGGCAATGAATTCCATTTGGGAATTAGTTTGTCATTTACTTTTCTATGAAAAGAGATTTCTGATGCGATTTCTTGGTGAAACAGCGAATGAACCACAGGCAGAAAATAATGAATCTACATTTCGATTACCAACTGAGACGTTAGAAAATTGGAAGGAAACAAAACAAGAATACTTTTATGTTCATCGTGAACTTGGAAAAATACTAGCAAAATCAGAACATGAAGATTTGTATAGACAGATCCCAGGAGAAGATAATTCATTAGTGCTTGAACTGAAGAGTTTAGCAATGCACGACGCATATCATATTGGGCAAATTGTATTCCTTAGTAAAATGCAAGGAGCTTGGGCAGGGAAACGCAGCTTTTAAAAAAGCTTCATTAGCTTTACAGTTATTCCATTATAGGGGGCTTTAATGGAATAAGAACGGGAACGTACAAATCGGACGTTCCCGTATTTTATACCTAAAAAACAACAATACTACTTAACAAAGCCAAAAATTAAAATTGCGGAGGAACAAAAATATGATTATGAATGGTATAAACCAATTGAAGATGAATATTAAAAGGACCCCCGATTAATAAGCGGAGTCCTTTTTTTAAGCAAGTAAAACCGTTCCATTTGTTGAAATGAAGTAAATGGAAGGAAGTGATAATATGAATGCTCAAGATGAATTAAAAAATTTGGATGTTGGAAAATTAAGCCCGCAAGACATACAAATGGCCACTGTTTTAACTTTAGTGAATTTATTGAAAAAAAGGGGTATTCTTACAGGTGAAGAGTATACCGAAAAACTCAGAAATATAGTGAACGAAATGAAAATTGAAAAAGATAATGAATAAATGAAAACAGACATCCTTTCGGGGATGTTTTTTTGTTCACTAAACCGCCCTGGTTGACGTGCTTCACTAGATAATGAAAATTGCGTGTAATCGCCGTCTAAGACCCATTCGTCAACAACTTGCACGTGAATGAATCGGGCGTCCCACAACGGGGCGTCTTTTTTTGTTTTCATTATTGAACTATTAGTTATACCTTAGTGAGTTTCTATTCGTTTTCATAGGAAAGTTCCGTTAATGAATTTCTGTGGCAAGCGAGGATTTTTTCAATCCCTCGGTTTTCTTCATCTCTTGATAGTCGCAAATAAATTGCCACATACTTTATGTTTTCGTTTGTAATCATTGGTACAACAACACTCCTCGGATTTTATGTGTCAATTATACCTCGGTTGTCCCCAGTTACTTAACTCGTACATTGAGAGAAATCTGAGGATGGATATACGCCAGTTCCCGATGACGGACTGTATCTGCTATATGTATGTATTTTAAATAATCTCCATACTTAACAATTTTCGTAGGAATAACTTAGAGCTCCTCTTCTCTATTTCCACTTATATCCTTTTAAGATATCTTTCTTACCATTCTACCTTACTTTTATCACTAATTTACAGGTTGACGGTAATATTTTATATTCTAACGAGGTATTTGTTGAAATTAGTAATTAGCATAAATGTTAATATCTTTTCTCTGCAACACGATTTTTCAGGGAATAGTAACGACTATAGAAAATTAATTAGAAATAAATTGAATTCCATTCTTTTAGGAACACTACTATTAAAAACAGGAGGATAATATATATGACACCTCGAAATGTACCGTCAAACAAAGATAATGAAGAGAATGAAAATAAGGTCTCACCATTAGTTAAGGAAAATGAAATAGTTCAACTCAACCGATTGTTAGGTGCCGTCATGAAGTATTTATCCGATGATGAACAAGAAGAAATTGACATTGAATATCTACTAGAAAACACGGAAGGATTACGAGACTGGTGGAATAAATATAGGGAGCTTGATCGAAAAAGGATTGAAGAAGAAATAAAAAAATCTCTAGGTGATCTATCCTTAGAAGAACTTGAAACAATCCGTGAACAAATACGAAATAAAGAAAACTAAGAAAACTAAGAAAAATCTTTCTGCTTATGTATTTCCCCAATTCTGATGCGATTCTTAGTAAAACGCAAAATTCACATTAGCATATATACTAAGGACCCTTTAGTTTCATTAGACAGTGGAATCGCCCTTAATTTGGGGCAGTATTAATGTTCTTTTATCCAATACTCTAAATTGTGGATTTTTCAGAGGAAGTCTTTATTTTTTTAAAAATTTTATAAATCCAATTAATTTTTTTCAAAACACTTTAACTTCTACCATCTTTCATTGATGGTTTCTTCCGAAGATCTAATTGATCAATCACGGAATCTGTTCATACATTCAATGGATTAATTATAGTCATACGCGGTCATGCTTCCTACTATATTAGAATCAGTGGCTTGTAAGCTATTCTTCAAAAAAACTTATAGATAATGAACCAGAATCAGTTTTAAAAGATAAAAAAAGACACCAACACAATGGTTAGTGCCTTTTCTCCATCCTCTACTTAGACAGTGTATTTTTCTGATTGTACGAAGGTTATCCGATTCTCACTAATGAAGCCTTAATTTGTCTCATGCATTTATTAATTCCTATGTTTTTTACGATGCTGTAGAAATGATGGCGGTTCCAAAAACTAGTGCTGGGATTGTCCTTGAAACGAAACAAGCTTGTACGATAATTATTGAATATGAACACGGGAAAAAGTGTATCGTCACAGCCACTCCTTATATAGATGCAGATAATGAAATACTGTTCGTTGTTTCCAACCTACGAGATATAACAGAAATGAACCGGCTGCAAAAAGAACTTGAAGAAACACAACAAATCAAAGACATGTATCAAAAGAACTTAGAGAGGTTGCGGAATGAAATAGGCAATCAACAGCATATTATTTATCAGAGTATGAACATGAAGCAGGTAATGTCGCTTGCAGAAAGGTTTGCTGAGAATGACTTACCGATATAACTGTTAGGAGAATCTGGAGTCGGGAAAGATGTCCTGGCTAATTTCATTCACGAGCAAAGAAAACGAAAAGGTCCATTAATTAAAATTAACTGCGGAGCGATACCTGATCATTACCAGGAGCAGGAGAAGGCTAAAAAGGCTGTGAAACAGCTAGGAGAAAGAAGAACCAATTATCGTGAAAAGGATTAAATGAAAAGGAGAAGACTTTCTAGTCTTCTTTTTTGTGTGTAGAAATTAAAACATAAGATACCATCTATGCTTCTCTCACTTGGTAAGGCTAAATAATGGTAGCTAAATACATGTAATAATTGCTAAAAATAGCTCATTACAAATGGCCAATAAATATATGAGCCTTAAAGCCCCTACTCTATTATATAT
>NZ_JBFUIB010000230.1:0-5851 GCF_056402095.1 Peribacillus sp. P4_C12 | reverse complement strand
TTGGAAATCTTTTTAATGTACGAAAATTTATATAATCATACATTCAAATTAGAGGAAAAAAATAACCTTGTTCAACCAAAGAGGTAGTTTAGTTATAAAGGTTGGAACTATTATGCAATGTAAACGTCTCTAAATATATATGGAGGTGGAGTAAGATCAGAAAAATTATAAATTTTACTTTTCTTTTTGTTTTTATGTTGCTATTGGTCGGTTGTATGGGAGAAGATACAGAACAATTAACAAGAGTGGATGTTCAAAAAATCGATGCAGAAGGAAAGTACGAAGAAGCTTTAATGATAACAGATAACGAATCAATAGAATTGTTAAGCGAGGCATTTAAACAAATCAAATGGGACAATAGAATGGTCAAAATGGCTAGAAAACCTGATTTAAATGCTACTCTATTTTACACTTTTGATGAAAATATGCCTGAAAGAATTGTTGAATATGAAATCTGGTTTAATGAAAACGGTACGGCGATAATTATTAGCAATAATGAAAACAAAAGTTATGGAGAGTTGGATAATGAGGGTGCAAAAACTCTAATAAATATACTCTTAAAGTAACGGGTTCGTTAGTGCCATTAAAAATGCTGTTTCTTCTTCACTAACGGGTGCTTTACTTCAATAAGGAGGGTTGCGAGGCAGCCTTTTTCTTATGGCACTAAAGGGGCAGTACAGCGAAATAAGACAAGTGGCATATTAATCATGAGGTGGACTTTATGTGGTACAAAATTCTGTTTTTACTGGTCATGGTTAATTCTTTTTATAACGGTCAAAGTATGACAACAGTATTCGCAGAATCCAAAAAGGTTATTTTAAAATCAAAAGAAGCCAATGTTATTTTATATGCTATTGACCTAGATAGAAAAAACGGCATGTACAGAGATTTCGAGATGAAGATTGAAGGGGGAACAAGATATTTTCCTTATTGGGTGAATGAAACCAATCCTTCATATGTCCCAAGACTCCTATACAATGACTTAAATCAAGATAAGAAGAAGGATTTAACTATTGTATTAACAAAGGGTTATGGCACAGAGGCTTTAGATAGTGAAGTCCATGTACTAAATAAAACCCAAACCAATATAGGTGAGATTTATGAAGAGGTTCTAGTAGACAATCCCATAGCGATTATTTTGAAAGATGTTAAAACAAAACTGACACAACTGAAGCTGTAGTGTCAATTGGCGATAAGATAACGGTAATTAATATCGAAAAGTTTCAAATCCCCCCAGACCATTTGTTTAATGATGTTGCTTTTGGCAGTATCGTCAAATTTGATGTGGTTGATAATCATTTGGTGGCTTCTGTAGGTGGTCAAATTACTCCCGCCATGTTCATTGGTACGATTGAAATTTCTTATGAATTTAAAGATAAAATGTATCAAGCAAAGAAGATTGAGTTTAAATCAGAATAAATAAGTTGATACGAAGTTTTTCAACTAACAAGTGCGTTAGCTTAAGATCGGAGCTGTCTTTAAGGCAGCTTTTTCAATAATGGTAAGTCGAAACTCCGCCTTAGTGAAAGGATGTTTACATCAACAGAATATTAATCAGTAAAAAGGAAACCTTAATGTTAATAAATTGAAATTAATATTAGTATTATTATTTTGTTAAGACGTGGGTAATAAAATACAAGATTTTTATATTTACTAAGGAGGAAAGGAAAAGGATGAAACAAACAATAGCAGATTTACTGATTGATTCTTTGCTGAACGCTGGAGTAAAACGGATTTACGGGATAGTGGGTGACTCACTTAACGCTGTTTTAGATTCCATTCGACGTTCGGGGAAGATTGATTGGATATCGGTGAGGCATGAGGAGGTTGCAGCCTTCGCTGCGGGTTCTGACGCATTATTAAGTAACAGTATCGCAGTTTGTGCAGGAAGCAGTGGCCCGGGGAATCTTCACCTAATCAATGGACTTTACGATTGTCATCGAAGTCGAATTCCAGTGTTGGCTATTGCGGCACATATACCAAGTAATGAAATTGGAGGAGACTATTTTCAACAAACAAATCCTGAGCATTTATTCAAGGAGTGCAGTCATTTCTGTGAGGTTGTGACAAAACCTGAACAGATGCCCCGCATGGTTACGATGGCTCTACAACATTCCATTTCACGAAAAGGTGTCTCTGTCCTCGTTCTTCCTGGAGATGTTGCTTTACTCGCTGACAATGAAAGTGTTCCTGAACAGGTAATCCACATAACACAGCCGGTTGTTCGACCATCTGATGAAGAGTTAAAACGCCTGTCAGAATATCTCAATAGTGGTAAACGCATTACATTATTGTGCGGGGCAGGTTGTGAAGGAGCCCACGCTCAGTTGATGCAGCTTTGTGACAAACTTAAATCGCCAATGGTCATTGCACTTAGAGGGAAAGAACATCTGGAGTATGATAATCCATATTTGGTGGGACTAACGGGTCTTATTGGATATTCATCTGGATATCATGCCATGATGGATTGTGATGTATTATTAATGCTTGGTACCGACTTCCCATACAGGCAATTTTTACCTAAAAAATCTATTATTTTACAAGTTGATATTCGAGCGGAACATTTAGGCCGCCGAGCAGCATTAACCTTTGGACTTTGTGGAGACGTTAAATATACAGTTGAATCACTTCTTCCTCTTTTAAGTGAAACACATGACACTCATCATCTAGATAAATTTGTTTCAAATTATCGGGATGTTCGCAGGGGATTGGATAAGCTTGCAATAGGGAAGCCAGGAAGGATGCCGATTCATCCGCAATTTCTTACTAAAGTAATAAGCAATCTCGCCAGTGAGAGCACAGTGTTTACATGTGATGTAGGTACACCAACTTTATGGGCTGCACGATACCTGGAAATGAACGGAAAAAGACGACTTCTGGGATCTTTCAATCACGGTACGATGGCAAATGCTTTGCCTCAGGCAATTGGAGCCCAGGCTGCGAGACCGGAAGTTCAAGTAGTTGCATTGTCTGGAGATGGAGGACTCTCAATGTTAATGGGAGATTTATTGACGCTTCGGCAGCATAAATTACCGGTAAAAGTAGTTGTATTTAACAACAATGCTCTAGGTTTCGTAGAACTCGAGATGAAGTCTTCAGGCTACCTAGAAACAGGGACAGGTCTTGAGAATCCAAACTTCGCTGATGTTGCCCAGGCGATGGGAATAGAAGGAATTCGTGTAGAAGACCCGGCAGATCTTGAGAATGCAGTGAAACGAGCGTTTGCACATAACGGCCCAGTTGTACTTGACGTGGTAGTAAACCGCCAGGAGCTGTCACTTCCGCCTAGTATCAAATTAGAACAGGCACAAGGATTCACTCTTTGGATGCTTAAAGCTGTGCTGAATGGCCAGGGTAATGATATTGTGGAGCTGGCTAAGACCAATCTCATCCGATAGTATGTAAGTAAGAGGCAAGTGTTAATAGAAAGCAAATAAGGTGAAGGTTAAAACATAAAAAAATGCAGGCAGGTTGAACATTAGCCTGCTCTGATACTGTAAAATAAAAGGGCTGTGTAAATCTGCATGAGCACAAATAGGGCCTCATATTCTTTTTTTCTATGTCTTCTTCAAAATAGAAATTATTTCTTTTGTGGGTTCTACGAGGGATGCCGAAATAATAAACGAGTCGCTACTTTTGGAGGTAAAAGAACCACATGATCATTTTGCCTGATGCTGATTTAGACTAAACCGTTAATGCCTTCCTAGGTGCAGCGGTATGTATTTAGCTAGCTTCCAATTTTAAAACCTCTTTTTTGCTAGAGTGGCATAATATATATTCCTATAATATCTATTTCAAAGAAAAGCTCGATAGAATATATGAATAATCTTTAATCCGTAAATATCTGTCCAACCCAATTTTTGTTTTTTTAAGACTTTCAAAAATTAAGGGTTAAAAATGAAGTATAGATAGACAAAGGGAAACGATCATACTGGGGGAGTTCAACAAGAAGATTGCAAAAAAGACCGCCTATACTGGCGATCTTTTGAATCTACGTATAAAAAAAATGCAGCATTTTTTTCTCTCTTGTTTTGTTAGCAAATAGTTTTTCTATAAGAGTTGGCATAATCATACCATATACCCCATATCTTCCTGCATTCATAGCGGAACTAGGAATATAGGGAAGTAAATACTTAGTAATTTTTATTGGAGTCCTAATATGAGAGATAAATAAACGCATAGCACTAATAGGATACACATAAAAAAAKAAACGACAGCAGGGGCTTTCTTGATGAATGAAAAAATAGTTAAAACTAAGAATAAAAGGGCTAACAAAATAAGAGTCATACTTGTTGAGTTTAAAACAAGTCGAACAGTCATTTCTGGCTGAAACTGCCCTTGATAAAACATCGTAAATAATTTAGAAACCACTTCACTTGTTACAGTAGTTTCGTGTGGTGGTGATTGTTGTCCTAATGCTGCAGTTGCTGAAAATATAAGCAGAATTACGATACTTTCTACTCTTGCCCAAGGTTTTGGATTAAAGTTTATATCTTTCTCTAATTTCCTTTTCATAAGAATACTATTGATTACTGCGTAAACTAATAAAGGAATAATCAATATATGTTTAAACAATAGTGCTTGTCCATAAGGAATCATCCAAGAATTAGGATAATCCTTAAACTCAACAACAAAGGTCATTAGTATAAGACCTGTCACAATAGTACTTGCAAAGCAAACAATAGCAACAGGTGTAAACCATTTTAAGAAATTCAACCAATTAGAATGATTTTTTGAAAACCAACTAACAACGATTAGTATCCCTGTCCAAACACTAACAGCAGTAAAATGGGCTGATTGATTTAAAAAGCCCTTCACCTGATCATACGAACTGGCGTGACTTGACCAACCAAGTGCAAGAATTAATATGAGCGTGAAGATAATCCCAATGTAAGAATAGAGAGCCCTTTTTCGATAATCAAACCAAACCACTAAAATAAATAATAAATTCGAGAAAATGTAAGTAAAAACCCACGCTTTTCCCACTTCAAATGTAAAAAGAACAGACTGAAGGGTTTGAGCAAATCCAATATCCTCATAAAGGTATAAAATCAATTGTAAAACGGGGATAAACGAAAAGATGGCTATACCCCCTATAGCCATCATTAAATAACCCTTTGGTACGTTTATATTCGGTCGATAAGAGCTTGGCACAAGATATAAGAGAAAGCTGCCGATGAGAAGGGCAAAGCAAAGATATAACAATGCCTCACTAATGATTCCTATTAAGAACATTTTATTTTTTCCTTCTCATTACCCATATGAAACTTCCAACAACGATCACAATTAATACACCAATGATAGATGGAATTATATAGGATGGCAATTTGTTTTGTTCGATTTTCTCTTTTGGTTCATTTGCTGTTTTTGGTTTATTTTCTTCTACTTGTTTCGCATCTTCTTTTTTTGGTTCCTTTTGTACTTCTGCAGGAGTTTCGGTAACAGGCATATCTACCGAGAAGGAAAAATCTCCATCAATAGGGTGCCCATCTGCTCCGATAATCTTCCATTTCGCTTGATATTTCCCATTTTCTAAAGGATTTGAAAAACTACCTACCATTTTATTCTCTGTTATAGAGATATTTTTAACAGGTATTGAATCTCCATTTAAATTTTGAATCTCAAATGTACTGTTCTGTTCTATCTTTGATTCAAAAGTTAATGTGATTTCTTGCAATTCCTCTTTAACGATAGCTCCATTTTGAGGAGATGAGCTTTCTAAACCAGTGTGAGCCAAAGCATTGTTTACAAATGCTAGGAAGAATATAAACGTAAATAAAAATAACTTTTTTATCATAATTAACCTCCAAATAGTAATAACGCACTCATTGTATCAGAGTGGGTATTATAT
>NZ_JBFUIB010000229.1:0-5865 GCF_056402095.1 Peribacillus sp. P4_C12 | reverse complement strand
CTTCAAGATCAATATGCGGAAGCACTGCCACGTTCAATCACAGGGCTTCATCGCTTTTTCAAAATTTATGTCAAAGGATTCCGTGGAGCTGGTGAATTAAGAAATCAATTGATGAACACGAAATCAACAGATGAAGTGCGTGCATTGCTTGATAACTTTGGAAAAGAATGTTGATGGGACGGGGACAGTGAAATGATGTAACTCTCAAAAAGTTAGAGAAAAAATGAATCACATCAACTCATGTGTACTTATTTTATTCAGTTTCAAGTTCCTTTGCAGCCGGCAACTTTTGTTTTGATACAGTCTGTTTTCTAGAATGTAATAAACCCACCAGCACCCTTGTGATGCCACATACACTCTGCACATGAGGAGTGCTAGATGTTTCTAGCGAATGTTTTTTCCACTCAACCGAAACCTGCTGCAAAATTGAAGAAATAAAGAATAGAAAATGATTAGGATTCTATCTCAATTATAGGATTTTTTTGGATTAACTAGGTGGAACCGTACCATAAGTATCGATTCTTAGATCAATATTTCCTTTAATCAGAAACATTGTTCTTGATAAGTTCTTTTGCAATTGTCCGCTTGATTTTTAGAGGTAAGCACCTAGTCCTATTTTTAAAAGAAGTATCAAAGAACAACTCAACGTTCTTGATACTTCTTTCTTCAATTTTATTTGAAAGATTAACTATAATCTCGTTTATTCTGCCATGGAATGATTTTTGTTTTTTGTTCTATTGGAGGTACCATAGGAAGCATACCAAGGCGTTCGTAGCTTCTCTCTTATGCTGGTTTCTTTTGTTTTTGGTCTAAGCGATGACTTAGGAAAGTTAGAAGACTTGCAAAGATAGCAACCAGCCCACCGACCAATGTCACATTCATCAAATTTCCCTGATGGTAAACAATTCCGCCTAATGCGGAACCAAAGGCGATACCGACATTACTTGCTACTGGCATCAGTGAAGCAGCTAGTCCTGTAGCTTTTGGTTGATAAATAACGGCAAGGTCTATCAAATAAAGCTGGGTAGATGTTGTTAAAAGGATAGCCATTAATGACATCAAGCTAATATTAACCAATCCAAAGATAAAATTATCTGTCGTCCAATATAAACTGATCAGAACAATTGCTTGTACGAGAAAAACAAACCGGAGGCGTCCGATAGCATTGTAGCTGGCAATTTTACCAGCGAGTATGTTGCTGAAAATGGAAATAAATCCGTAGCCAAACAAGATCAAACTGATTGAACTACTCGGTGCTTCCATTCCTTTTAGGATCGGAACAAGATACGTATAAACGGCATACGTTGCTCCAAATCCAAGAGATGGAATGAAAAAAGCCATTAAGATTCGTGGGTGTGTTAACAAAGAAAATTGCTCACGCATTGAACTGCGGAATGTACTGTGCATAGTAGGCAAAATGAAGAAAGATGCCAAAAACGCAATTCCACCGAGAAAAGTAGTTAACAGGAAGGTTGCATTCCAGTCGTACCAATCAGCGATGACAGTGCCTATTGGTACTCCAATTACGTTTGCAAGAGTAAAACCACCGAAAACGAATGATATAGCAAGTCCACGTTTTGCGATTGGTATGGTTTCACTTGCAACAATCATGGAAAGCGAAATTAAAACTCCTGTTACAATCGCAGTCATCATCCGAAGTACAAGGAGCATGATGTAGCTCGTCGAAATCACGCACAAAGCATTCAGGATGATGAACGAACCTATCAAAAACAACATCCATTTACGCTTTGGAAAATGGCTTGTTGTCGACATCACGAGTGGTGTGGCAATGGCAAACGTAATCGCAAACGCAGAAACGAGTGTACCTGCTTTTGCATTTGTTATATGGAGACTCGAGGAAATATCGGTTAAGATCCCGATTATAACAAATTCGCTTGTCCCGAGAACAAATGTTAATAAAGTAAGTGTTAAGATGAGTAGCCAATGTCGCTTGGATAATTCTGTAGCGTGCATAAATACCTCTTTTCTTAGATGAATGTAAATGTGTCACAGGGTAGATAAACAATCGTACTATCATACCATAAAACACTTTTACGAGGAAACCCCTTGCTTAGTTATCGTTGATTATCTCTTTAAAAATTGATTAACGTTAAAAAGTACATTTTATAGAAACATCATATAGATATAACTTGATTTTAAAAAGTTCTCGATATCCATAAAAATACCAATTATATTTTACCCGCTTGATGATCATTATAAATAAAGAAGAAGGGGCTAGTGATTACGTATGATTCACATCATATAGTAAATGAGGTGTCAGTTAAAGACGTTTAACTTAACTACTAGAAGCTTCATTAAAAAATCGTTTCGAGCAAGGAGATGGTTCGCTTGCACGTAAAAGCAGAAAACTCATTCAATAATTGTCATTTATGCTTTGAAAGTTGAGGAAACTTTTAAGATATAGGGGATGGTTGCTTTGGATGGAAAACTCTAGTCAGATACCCGTATTTACTCTAATGTAGATGAGGTGTTTATCGCAGAGAATTTATGCTAATTCGAAATGAAGCAAACCCCTTTTTTCAGACAGGGTGCAACTTTCCGTTGCATCCTGTTTTTATGTGTGTTCTTTTCTTGTTATTACTAGGGTGAGTTATAACCAACATTGTTAAATCTTTTTCGCGTTGCGGCTGTTTTAACTCAAAGTAGAGATAAAAACACAGGGTGAGTGGGAAATCAACATAACTCGCTTTTAAAATTTTGATAATTACTTATACTGGTGTCGTTGGCTTGAGTTAAATAAAAACTTGGCATTTGAAAATCGGGTAGAACAAATGCTTATTTTAGCTTGTCAAAAATCTAACTATTTCACAGTAGAATCATTAAAAGAAAACAAAAATCACCTGTTTCAGCGACTATAAGTAGGAGAGGAACTTCTCTTTCCAGTTCCATTCTTTATTCCTTCTATGTACTTATGTCCCCCTTTACTCGTTTATTGTTTCATTTTACCGTTACCTGTTWTGTACAAAAAAAAATTCAAAACGGATTAATAAGGAAAAGCATAAGGGTAACAAGATGATAAAAATATAATACTCTAATATCAGGAAGAAAACATAAATCAAACAAAAAGGATGGGATCCTGATGGTTGATGAAAATAAGCAAAAAAACAAACGGGAACAATGGAAAAAGAAAGTTATGGATAATCTGAAGAGGGAAGCTGTCAAAAATATCATAGCAAGAACGGGAGACCTAGCAAGATTAGATGCTAAAGTCAATAATACTTACACTGTATACATCAAGGATGGAAGGATGATAAAGCAACCTACAAATGGGAAGTGTGTTGTTATTAATGGAAAAATCCAAAATTAAAATTTGTGAAGGAATAGAGAATACACATTATAGAAGGCGAAGGTATATAGCGGTTGGACCACGGTAATTGGTGCAAGGTCATAACAAAGTTTATAGTGCTAACATGTATGGTAAGCTTTCTGGAGACAAGATAGTGTATAGAATTCGAGGTCCTTACTTTTATGAAGCTCTAATTTGATTAGATTTGGTACATTTGAGTGTGCAACGAGCAGATCGAACTAGAAACCCACATACAGGAGAAGAAATACAAATTGGTGCTTCCAAGGTTTACTGCTTTTAAACCGGATAAGGAAAAGAGACGGTTAAAAATAAAAAAGTAGTATAGCGTAAAAAAATACTCTGGGATGAGATATTCTCCAGAGTATTTTTTTTCTTTATGTAAAGTTAGGTTTTATACTTTCGCATCTGTTTTCACATAGATAAGTGCTACGGGTAAAATGCAAAACACTTTTAAGTGAGCTTGAGAGATGCACCTATTTTTACAGAATGAGAGGAGGGAAGGGATGTAGTGGGAGGGGATGTTACTGAACCCTTTTGATAAATGTCGAAAAACTTTGCACCACAAATAACAATGGTGTGGAAAGTGACCACTGTGTGATATCAGCCATTATGAAGAAATTCCAATATAATAGTTAATTCTCGAACTTCGTTAGCTACATAGTTTAAACACCAAATTTTAAAAATGTTGTCTCTAATAAAATAGAATCCCATTAATACTTTAGTCAATTTGCTCTGTTGAGTGCAAAATCATTAAAAAACATAACTGATCGTTTATCTTGTATTAACCATTAAAAGTAGTATTATGATTTAGGTACGAATGTTAAGGAGGCACAACTATGAAACAAATTTCTCGAACAAATACAGCTTTACTGCTTATATTTCTTGTAGTTGTGTGGGGCGTTAATTGGCCATTATCTAAAATGGCGCTGAATTATACACCACCAATATTATTTGCGGGAACAAGAACTATATTGGGTGGTCTGATTTTACTAATTTTTGCTCTACCGAGATATAAAAAACTTCGCTTTAAAAAAACATGGCATTTTTACCTAATTTCTGCTTCTCTAAACATTATTCTCTTTTACGGCCTTCAAACGGTAGGTCTTGGTTTTGCACCTGCGGGATTATTTTCGGCCATTGTGTTCATTGAGCCAGTTTTACTTGGGGTTTTCTGTTGGATTTGGCTAGGGGAATCGATGTATGGATTAAAAATTATTGGATTAATTCTTGGCTTCGCAGGTGTTGCTATTATAAGTGCAGGAGGATTTACAGGTAATGTTTCAGCGATTGGAATTATTCTAGCCCTTGGCTCTGCTTTATCCTGGGGGTTAGGTACTGTTTTTATTAAGAAAACAGGTGATCGTGTAGACTCAATTTGGATGGTTACATTACAACTTATTATGGGAGGCATTTTTTTATTAAGTGTAGGCTCCAGCGTTGAAAGCTGGTCAAATATCCAGTGGGAATTGCCATTTATTATAAATTTATTATTCATCTCTATCTTTGTAATTGCATTTGGGTGGCTTGCATTCTTTACACTTGTAGGTTCAGGAGAAGCGAGCAAAGTAGGTTCATTTACGTTCCTTATCCCGCTTATTGCAATCCTTTGCAGTTCTTTTATGTTGCATGAAAAAATTACACTAAATTTATTAGTTGGCCTTTTATTTATCTTGATTAGTATTTTGTTTGTAAACATAAAACTAAAATCACAGACATTACCAGACTCAAATTTATAAAATAAGGCTGTTTTCTAAAATATTATAATTTGATTACGATCTAGATCGGTCGCTTTATACATATAAAATGCCATTAGGTCAAATATCGTTATGGRCACATATCCGAGTTTGATTATATGGATGATCAAACCAGTTTAGTCTTATTGGCAGACTTGGCTAATACTTTCCCATTTATTTCTTAGGGTGAGATTATGTAAAAAGTTGGAGTTATCCGAGCTATTGGTCGGAAAAACAACAATAAAGATTAAGATTTTTTATATTATAAAATAAACCTCGTTAGAATATGTGTAGTTTTCTTTAACCATATTTTGCTAAGAAAATGTTAATTATACTAATCGTTAATAAAAAAAACCACTCTTTAAAAAAGAGTGGATTTTTTATATTTATTTGTTTTATTGCGTAAATCTGTCACTTCTATGCTCTCTACAATACATTTCATGACAAAGGTCTGTTTTTCTATAGCATCTTTATGATTTACAAACAGAATCTCTTCTAATTATAAGGGGATCTTAAATTGTCCCTTTTGCTTCCGATCAAGATTAGCGATATAGGAACTCATCAGCTTCATGGAAAACTGAAAGATCGGGCTTTGAATAAAGGTATATGCAAACGTCATAATAAACACTGGACCGCCAAGGATGAAGCCGATAATCAAGATGAGGCTCTCGACAGCGATTCTTGCACGGCTGACCGATAACCCGGTTTTTTCCGAAACGGAAAGCATGAAACCATCCCGAGGACCGGCCCCGATTCCCGCAGCCACATAGATTCCTCCGCCAATGCCGGATATGATGATACCCA
>NZ_JBFUIB010000228.1:0-5874 GCF_056402095.1 Peribacillus sp. P4_C12 | reverse complement strand
GGAGGATAAAATTAGTATTATTTTATCAAGAAAGGAGAACAATTTGGCATGATACAAGAAAAATACAAAAAACTTCAGGATATTCTTGTAAAGATGGAGACTGTTGTGGTCGCATTTTCAGGAGGGGTAGACAGCACATTTTTGCTTAAAGTTGCAATTGATACTTTGGGATATGACAACGTGTTAGCCATTACAGCGGATTCGGAAACTTATCCGTCGAGCGAGCTGGAAGAAGCCATTATGCTCTCAAAATGGATCGGTGCCAGCCATCGTGTCATTCAAACATCAGAGTTAGCCATTCCAGGATATACAGAAAATAACCAAAATCGCTGTTACTTTTGTAAAAGTAGTTTATTTGACCACTTGCTTCCTATTCTTGAAGATTATGAATTTAATAATATTATTTATGGGGTTATTGCCGATGATGCGAATGAATTTCGTCCAGGCATGAAAGCAGCAAAAGAAAAAGGCATCCGGGGACCTCTTCAAGAAGCGAATTTATTCAAAGAAGAAATAAGAGTGTTGTCTAAAGAAGTAGGTTTGCCAACTTGGGATAAACCATCATTTGCCTGCCTATCATCACGTATAGCCTACGGCGAAATCATTACGAAAGAAAAATTGACGAAAGTAGATAAGTCAGAGGCTTATTTAAAATCATTAGATATTCACCAGGTGCGTGTTCGGACCCATGAGGATACCGCCCGTATAGAAGTAGATCCTGCTGATATGCCACTTGTGCTTGAATATCACGTTTTAATTACGAAACGTCTGAAGCAATTTGGTTATAAATATGTCTCTTTGGATCTCACGGGCTATACAAGCGGGAGTATGAATTTAGCACTTAAAAAGGAAGAAATGGTATGATTGACGATATTCTAGAGCAGGTACAAAATGGTACATTGACAGCAGCGGAAGCAAAAACAAAACTTGCATCCTATGAAAATTTAGGGTTCGTAAAAATTGATCATCATCGTAAAAAAAGACAAGGCTTTCCCGAAATTGTATTTGGAGAAGGGAAAACAGCAGAACAAATTTTAACGATTGTTCAATCGTTACGGGCAAGGAATGATTCTGTACTAGTGACACGTATTTCTCGAGAAAAAGCGTTATTTGTACAAAAAGAATGTGGGGATTTTGAGTACAACGAGATTGCACGGACACTCGCATGGGTTAAAGAAAATAAGAAAACTAATGGCTCATATATCGCGATTGTGTGTGCTGGGACATCGGACTTGCCCGTTGCGGAAGAAGCAGCCGTCACGGCCGAAACTTTAGGTATTCCAGTCAGGCGTATTTACGATGTGGGTGTCGCAGGGTTGCACCGACTTCTTGATAATATAGACGAAATACGAAATGCGACTGTTTCGGTATGCGTCGCGGGAATGGAGGGAGCGCTTCCGAGCGTGCTAGGAGGCCTTGTCATGAATCCGATTATTGCTGTGCCAACAAGTGTTGGATATGGTGCGAATTTCAACGGATTATCGGCACTTTTATCGATGCTCAATTCATGTGCATCAGGTGTAAGCGTTGTTAACATAGATAATGGATTTGGTGCGGCATACAACGCAGCGCTCATTTACAAACTCGTACATAAAAAGGAGGTCAATGATGAGGACATTATATTTTGACTGTTTTTCTGGCATAAGCGGTGACATGGTAATTGGTGCTTTGATTGATGCTGGTGCCGATCCTTTTCAAATGGAAGAAGAGTTAAAAAAGCTAAAAATAGAAGAAGAATATACTCTGTCCTGGGAAAAAGTTGTCAAAAATGGTATTACCAGTACAAAATTTGATGTCATTCTTTCCAGAAAACCGGAGCACCTTCATGAACACATCCATAGCCATGAACAGCATCACCATCACGAACATAGTCACTCCAACGACCATAGCCATGATCACGAGCAAAGTCATATTCTTGATCACAATGAACATAGTCACTCCAACAGTAATAGCCATGAACACCATCATCATCATGATCACCGCACGTACAAACAAATTGTCGAGATAATCAATGAGGCTAACTTTAATGCATCGGTTAAGAACATGTCACTTGCTATTTTTAAGAAGATTGGTGAAGCTGAAGGCTACATCCACGGGCTTCCCCTCGAGAAAGTTCACTTTCACGAAGTAGGAGCGGTTGATTCGATTATAGATATAATTGGAGCAGCAATTTTAATCAATCAACTCGGTATTCAATCGGTACTTTCATCAGCCATTCCAACGGGGTCTGGACATATTCATATTGATCACGGTATATACCCGGTTCCTGCACCTGCTACACTGGAAATATTAAAAGGTGTACCGATTGCCGCAAGCGATATTCGATCGGAATTGGCTACGCCCACAGGGGCTGCAATCGCAGCTGTTTTAGCAGAATCATTTTGTCCGCTCCCGACCATGACTGTCGAATCAATCGGCTATGGAGCGGGAACAAAAACATTTAAAAATCATCCGAACGTCCTTCGCATTATCATAGGAGAGATGCAATGAACCACCCACCTAATCACGAGCATATCGATGACCAAATGATCAAAATGGAAGTTAATCTAGATGATATTTCCGGTGAATGGCTAGGCTATGTAATGGATTTGCTGTTTGAATCAGGGGCAAATGATGTTTTTTACACGCCGATTTTTATGAAAAAAAATCGACCGGGAGTATTGTTGCAGCTTCTTTGCTCACAACAGATGATTCCCGAAATGAAAAAGATATTATTTGCTGAAACAACGACTCTTGGTATCCGCTACTATCCGCTTACGGTGCACAGGCTTGAACGCTCATTTTCCAAAGTACATTTACTATGGGGCGTGGTAACGGTAAAGAAAGGGGTATATGGCGGGCAGCTCATGCAACAAGCACCTGAATTTGAGGACTGTCGGAAAATTGCTGTTGAGAACAATATACCACTTAAACAAGTGTATGAAGAAGTATGGAAGTGTCTCGGGGAGGAGAAAGAAAATTGAGTCTTGTGTCGATTCTTACATTGGATTCTAATTAGGGAAAAACATTCGTTAGTACCGGAGAATCTTATTGCAGTGGCAACTACAGCAGGCGATAAGAAAAAAATATTGCGGTCCACACTTACGGGCGTGTATTGGGGATGAGGCCATACTTGTACTCGGTTCCTTATTGATATATTAGGAAATTTCAGAGTCGTTTAGTATGACACGGGAATTCAGCGTTGTATTAGGATAGTAATACTTGGACCGAGCTGTTTTTTTACATACCGTCAGAATATCAGGCACGATCATGAGCATGAGTAACATGTTTTCTCCTTAAAAAGGAAAGCTGGGTAATACAGACTGTCGGTAACGTCCAGGCAGTCTCTTTTTATATTTATTTATTAAGATTGTCGATAAGTACCAACATTACTGGGAAGCCCTCATCAATGTAAAGATTTTTTCTGGTCTGGTACAGACAGGGTGATTTATTTTGGAAAGCACCCAATAGCAAAAGCCCCTCGTACTATGTGCCATGAGTTCAGAACGACGCCGAGATGCTTTCAGTCGGGGGGACTTTGAAATGCCATTCCCTTAATACAACAGGAATGATTGTGGTTGCGCCATTCATTTCAAGGAAATTGCCGCTTGAAGAAATTTTGAAGGATTTTGGATTAATGGAGATCCCGGATGTATCTTTAAAGATATTTTTTCGCCCAAATAAACGAAAGAGGTGAAGATATGGTAGTTAATTTATTTGGATTAGAGGGAAAAGTGGCAGCCGTGACAGGGGCTACTAGAGGAATAGGACGTTCTATGGCTATAGCATTAGCAGAAGCGGGTGCAAACATTGCATTACTTCAGCGTTCGGTTGAACAAGTGGACGTAAAGTACGAAATTGAAAACTTAGGAAGAAAATGCTTGATTATTCCCTGTGATTTAGAAGATTTGAATCAAGTAAAGGAAGCAATTCCTAGTGTCGTCGCGCATTTTGGAAAGATTGATATTTTAGTTAATAATGCTGGTATTCAGCGCCGCTCACCTTCAGTCGATTTTCCAGAATCCGATTGGGATGATGTGATCCAGGTAAATTTAAAAACCGTTTGGCTTTTGTGTCAGATGGCAGGTCGCTATATGGTTCCACAAAGAAAAGGGAAGATTATTAATATGGCCTCTCTGCTCTCTTTTCAAGGGGGATTAACCGTCCCAGCGTATGCAGCAGCAAAAGGCGGAGTAGCACAGCTAACAAAAGCGTTGTCTAATGAATGGGCACAATACAATGTCAATGTAAATGCCATTGTTCCAGGTTATATAGCAACAGATATGAATGAGGCTTTAATCAATGATGCTGCAAGAAACAGGCAAATACTTGAACGAATTCCAGCGGGGCGCTGGGGAAACTCGGAAGATTTTAAGGGGGCTGTTGTATTCTTAGCTTCAGAGGCAGCAGGTTATGTTCATGGTCATTTATTATCTATTGATGGTGGATGGTTAGGCAGATAATCTTCAAATGTGTTATATCTGGCGGAAATTTAAATTTTCGTAGAAAGACAGTTATGTATTTGCTTAACCCGTTTTAGAATCCTAATAAAATTATGATCTTATAATTAAATTACAAAAACAAAAAAAGAGGGATATTATTGAAATGAAGTTATATTTTCAGAAGGTTTGTAAATGAAGGATTGCTCAAAAATCAGTATATTTTCCTCATATTAAAAATTATTGAAATTACCTGCTGAGTGAATCCGCAATAAATATTAAGTGTCGAGGGGACAAAATACGTAAAGGTGAATTAAACATTTTGAGACCATTAACTTTCAATATATGTACTTTATTAATTGTACTATTTTGGAAGGTTAATGGTCTCTCAATTTATAAGGTTAGCCCCCAGACCCCTATTGTATAAGTTCGAAGTCTGTTAATGGATTATAGACTAGCAACATCTTCAATCTAAGTTGATTGCAACTATGCAGATATACCTTTATTTTTTCTCTGAAGAATCCATATTTCTAATGCCCCCGATCCAAGCAAGACTCCTGAAATAATGAAGATAAGACCCAAGAAATGTGCAGGAACAATGGCTTCATTAAGAAAAATGGCTGCCCCGACTAAAGAAAATAAGGTGTTTAAATTAAGAAATATAGAGGATTYGGCCGCACCAACCTTACCAATGGCGTAATTATAGCTCATATGCCCAAGTGCTGTGGCAATTACTGCTGAGAAAATGAAAGCTACCCATATGGAAGGTGGAGCAGAAGCGAGTAATGCTAAGCCATCTGGTTCCTTCCATAAGCTGATGGCGAAAAGAATAAAAGATCCTATTAACATCATATAGCCGGTTAATAAGCGTGGATCCATTGTTTTTGAAGCTTGATTAATTAAAATAAAACTTAACGCTTGTGAAAGAATGGAGAGTAAGATATCYACATCTCCCAGATTAATAGAATGAATACCACCGCTTCCTGCCAAAACGGTAAAACTCACACCAAGAGCACCACAAATAAAACCAAGAAATCGGATAATTGTGGGCTTTTTACGGAAAAATATCATTGATAAAATGACTGTTAAAATTGGCCCCATTCCCAAAATCAATCCAGCATTTGTAGCTGACGTTTTTGTTAACCCTTCCGCTAAAAAATAATGATGAAAAACGACACTTAAAAGGGCCCCTCCGAAAACGTAAAAAAGTTCGTTTTTTTTAGGGAGACGTATTAGACCAAGAAAGTAGAGGATAAGGCAAACTATTAAAGAAGCCGCAAAAATTCTTAAAGAGGTAATTGTCACAGGTTGAGTATGTTCAACTAAAATTTTAATAACAGAAACGTTTAACCCCCAAGTAATCATGATTCCGATAAGTAGGATGTAGATTTTTAAATAGCTCATTCAAAACAACCTTTCAAACAAATTTAACAATTGATATATTATACAACTATCC
>NZ_JBFUIB010000227.1:0-5902 GCF_056402095.1 Peribacillus sp. P4_C12 | reverse complement strand
TATATAAAAGAAGCTTCAATTAAAAAGCAAGCATGTAAGGATTATCTCTATGGTGACGATGGTACATTGGAGGATTGGTTTCAAGAAATTGAAACAGAGTGCTCAAATATTATTAAAGACATAATAAATATTAACAAACTTCCAAAGCAGGGCAGTAAAGAATATGATTTATTATTGTTTTTTATTTTATTAAGTGAGGCACGAACCTTGAGAACTGCTGATTCAATGAATAACTTTGTTGATAACTTAATGAGCCACATACTAAAAATGGACCCAACAAATGGCTTTTCTGAAAAAGAAATTGAAAAATATAGAATTAGCTTAAACATCCCTAACATTTATTCAATTGATGCTACTAGAGGTATATTTCCAATTTTATTTGATTTAAAAGCTGTATTACTAATAAGTAAAAATGATAGGAAATTTATAACATCTGATAATCCTTTAGTTAGATATAACCAGATGTATGTACAAAGGCAGTATCTCCTACGTGGATATGGCTTTAGTAACATGGGTATACAATTGTTCTTTCCTATAAGTCCAAAATTATGTATCTGTATATTTGATAATGTGATGTACGAACATACGACCAATGAAGATGGAAATATAGAAATAAAAAAAGGTAGACAAGTTGATGAAATAAATAGATTAATATACCTTAATTCTTATCAAAGTATATTTTTTAATAATGATATGAAAGAATCGACAATTAATCGTTTAGTTGAGTTAAGGAAATATAATAAACCAGACTCAGATGAAGAATTAACTTTTTTAGGGGACGAAAAAAATAAATTAATAGGATTCTCTCAAAATAAAGTTACTGAAAGAATCAACTTATCAATTTTTAAAATTCCCCAAAAGATGCTAAGTATTCCTTTACCCCCCCATATGGCAGGACCAATAAGACCATATGCTCAACAATTTATGGATGCGAAGAAATATGATAAAAACCTAACTTAGATACAATGCTGAGAACCATATCCTAAGTGAATCTAGTGTTTATATATTTGCGATAGTAGGGTGGTTTTCAAGAAAAAATAAACTAACAAACTATGGAGAACTGGAGATATCACTGCAGTTGAAGCAATGACGAAATCAAATATTACTAAGGCTATTCTATCGCAAGGTTAAAGAATATGAAGCAAGCTAAGGGTACTTCCTAAGGGTGGGTCTCTTTAGCATTTTCATTGGGGTGGGGGGATTTTTACACATTTTGTGCCACCTTTTTTAGGATTGGGGATTTAGTTGCTTGGCTCACACTTTGAAGTTCCCGATATACTAAAATCCAGAAGAATTAATGGTCGTTTGAACTTAATTTTTGCTTTCTGAGGACTTTATTAACTCCAACCAATACTGCTTAGTCACACTTAGAGAGTAGCAAAAAAATATCGCTACTCTCTTTTTAAACTTTCCTCAAAAACTTACCAACAATATGGTATGATTTCCCTGTAACAATGACAAAAGAAGTAGGCAATTAAGGTTACATTACGTAAGCTGAATTAATCTCGAGGTGGTTTTAAGAATCAACTTCTAATTGAAATTGTATATATATAGAACATTACCTATTCATGAATGGGTATTTCTCCAGTTTCAGGTAAAAATCAACAGCTAAAAGGAGGAAAGATGTGGATATAGAGAAGTATAATAAAAGGTTTACAAATAAAGAATATGCCAAGGGAAGGACAAAGGAAACCAAGTATTATATTATTACTGCCAAACTTGAAGATAGTAAGTATAAGTTAACCTTGTTAAGAAATCATTCAGTTTTTAAGGAAAGCTACTATAATGGTCTTACGGTTGCTAAGAATAATGCGTTTAAATGGATTATCAATCATGACCCTTCGATTTTTACTTTGAATAAGGTGACGATGGTTCATTATAAAGAGGATGGATTAAATGGGGATAATTGGGTTGATGATACAAATATTGAATTACATAAGAATTTAGAGGCTTATTTTAGAGGCAACAAAAATATTATTAGTCCAACAACTTTTGTTAATGAAGTGGCTACATCTGAAGAGATATTAAATCAGAAAGAAAAAACATCATTAATAAAAAGATTAGAAGAGCAAAATACAAGTATTCAACAGGACATAGGAATACTTAAAGAACAAAATATATAGATATTTCAGGGGAATCCTGATGCTTTTAATATTGATAATTATGTAAAGAATAATAAATACATATGGTGGTCATTAAGGCAGAAACATTACCGAACTAGTATTAAATTAAATGATGTTGTTTTTATGTGGAGGTCAATTGGGAAAAAAAGAGGGAACGGAGGAATAATTTCAAAAACTCGTGTAATTAGTTTACCTCAAGAGAGACCTAATGATGAAGTGCAAGGGAATATTGGCGTACAGATGACTGGAAGAAACCATACTTAGGTGTGAAGTTAGAAGTGCTAGAAGTTAGACTTGAAGAGGGATTTATTAGCAGAAATTTTCATATGGAACATCCTGTTTTAAAGGAGTTACTTATCCTTAGACAAAGAACCAAAAAAAATTTCTTATTGCCACCCAACCATGCATATGAAATTCAGAGGATTTGGGACTCTTGCAGCATTATTATGCAAAATGACCTTATTATTAATATACAAACAGAAATAGAAAAAGATATAACAGAAACTGAGAAAGAACAAGTCATTAAGTCCAGAATTGGACAGTCCGCTTTTAAAAAGTCTCTTTTAGCAATTGAGAAGAAATGCAGGTTGTGTGGTGTCACAGATGAACGTTTCTTAGTAGCAAGTCATATTAAGCCTTGGAGTCAATCCAATAATCAAGAGAGAATAGATGTAAATAATGGGTTGTTGCTTTGCCCAAATCATGATTCTTTGTTTGACAAGGTTTATATTAGTTTTGACGAAGAGGGAACAATTTTGATTTCAGATAGTTTGGATGAATTGACCAAGGTCTTTCTTAATGTCAATGATACTATGTATATAGAATTAATGAGAGTCAGCGGGAGTACATGAAATGGCATAGGGGAAATTTGTATAAATATAATTAGAATAAGTTATTTCCGTATGAAAAAGGGGCAGTGTAATTTGGTAAGGAAAATTTTGTTTTTAAAGCTAGTATTACAAAAACAGGGTGAAGAAAATGAATTTTAAAATGACAGCTAATCTATTTATTGGGAAGAAAAGACCCGATTACAAAAAATCTCCGGCTTTTACGCCTCGTCCCTTAGCTAGATGGAGAATTGATACTAATGATTCCGAACTTAATATTTATGGTTCATTATGGGGCGAGAGCCTTGTACTTCAGTTAGGGAATCATTTATCAATTTATAGACAACCTAGGAGTTTATGGTGGGCTTTAAATCAAACAATATCACCAATCCATCCTGCCTATAAGCCTCAACATTTAAAAGTAGCAGGAACTTCTATTGCTGGAAACTTTGGAGAGGTATTCACTATCTTAGCGTTAGAATCTCAAATTACATATCCTAATTTTTTAAATGTATGTCATATTACATCAGTTTCAAATAATAGTTCCCCGGATTTGTTTTTGGATACTAGACCTTTTCTAGAGGCGTATAATAAAAAATTTAATAAAAGAAAGAAAAGACCAGAATTAGAATTAATACCTTTTATAGCAGGTGAATGTAAGAACTCAGATTTCTCAAAGGCATTCAGACAGTTAGCAGCATACTGGAACAGTTATCCATCTAGTAGAGACTTCGGGTATGGTTTAATCTCAACTATAGATTATAGACAACCCGATGAGTTAATCGTAAACTTTAATCTAATAATTCCAAGAGATGTGTCAGAGGTCAGAAGCATACTCGCAAGTAAAGATAAAAAAAAGTTATGGCTTAACTCAAAAGCAGTAAAGGAGGCATTTTATGGTTTCGGGTAATGAGTTAGATGCAATGAGATATTATAATGATGCTAGATTAGATATTTGGGTGGGGAACAAACAGAATTGTATTAATAATTTAACAAAATGTAAGAGCCTTTTAAGTAATATCCAAGACAGTGGTTTGCAAACTTTACATACGCATGCAGAAGAAATGCTAAAAGCATGGGAAACTATAGACGTAAATAATTTAGGAGTCACTAAAAGGGATATCGTTCCCAACGTTCACTTTTCTTGTATTTTGCTTCCCACAGGACAAAACACTGCAGAATTCAGAGGACGTTTCCATGGTTCTCAGTCTTCTATTAAAGAATTGCTAACAGTAGGATTAAGGCGAAAATCTAACCAAGATAAGCGTATTATAAACTGGGTAGGAGTAAATCAAATAGAACAATTTACTGCTAACTTATGTATATCATTCCCAAGTAGACTCACATTTGGTAATGTTATTTACCATACTCCAAATCAATTTAGTTTAGAGAATGAAGTAAGAATTCTAGACCAATATAATTTCCGTGATTTTTTAATAAGAGAGTTAATAGAAAATTCATAAAAATAGATGCTAATCGGATAATTTCCCTTTTCCTTATTGGTCTTAATTCACAAATTCTATCCAAAGTCAAACATAATAAATTTTTGATTTTAATAGGTACTCGTTCAATTGAAACATACATCACTAAACAAGTAACTACAAATAGGTGTCACTTGTTTAGTAAAATAATAGACTTCGAGAGTATTAACTCGTTCTAACTTCTTTGAGAATGTCTGCAATTTCATCATAGTCTCTTATCCATATGATTTTTATACCAAATGATGCTGCATCTATTTCTTCGAATTCTTCCATCTTTGTCAAAAGTTGTTTAGAAGCTTCGTCTAGTTTCAGATTGGCTTTAGCTTTTTCATCTAGTAGTAGCTCATTTTTACTCAGGAGTTCTTCTAAATCTCTTTCCACATCTTTAGGGTTATACCTCATCTTGAATAAATAATGATATTTTGGATTATTCCCTTTTTGTAACATTGCAATATCGAGTAGCCTTCTAATGTTCGGGTCTGTAAGAGATATACCTATAAATATACAAACATTATCTTTGAATTTGTTAATTTGAACCATATTATTCCAACTATAGATATCATTATACTGTTTATGATATAAATTTTCGCTTAGAGTTATTTTATGGTCTTTATCAATTTCTTGTACTTCAGGCAAATAACCGTGAACATGATAGATAGGTAATTCCCTATTTTTAGGATTCATCCCCACTTTA
This sequence comes from Peribacillus sp. P4_C12, assembly GCF_056402095.1. Taxonomy (NCBI): domain Bacteria; kingdom Bacillati; phylum Bacillota; class Bacilli; order Caryophanales; family Bacillaceae; genus Peribacillus; species Peribacillus sp. P4_C12. The sequence goes on along the minus strand of NZ_JBFUIB010000227.1, from coordinate 777 downwards.
TATATTGATTTAAATGGAATTTCTACATTGCTATTTATTAAAGCAACCTCAAGAATATCGTCATAATTATACGTAATGATGCTATCGAGATTTGGGCTTCTTCCTGGAGCAATACAGAAATGTAAAATCTCTTTAATAGTTAGTGAATCCGCATCTCTATTTATATCTACATAAAGTGCTTCTTTTACCATCTCTTCAAACGCTTTACCATTATCTTCCTTCTTGAAATACTCTTCAAGAAATCTTGCAGAAATTAAAGGGCTATTAGGAAATAATTCGGGAAATAATTTCGATAATACAAATTGTACGTCAGTATCAGTATTACTATTGTTAAAAGTTTCAAATAACAATTTTTGTAGTAAATTTCCCCAGTTAGGAAGATTATATGGTACAGAAACTCCTGCTCCAAGTACTAATACTAATTCCTCATCTTTGTATGCTTTATTTAAATTAGCAATATGGTCTTCATTTGAGGTTTGAATGTTTATGTTACTTGAAATAGAAGTCTCATCTAGAAATTTCGATATTGTTTGAACGGATAATTTACTTAGTGCTTTTTTTAATTCATTAGAAGCAATTAATTCAATATTAGCAATTGACATCTAGATATATCCTCCCAGAAAGTTTATTATTCCAAATTATAACATAGTATTTTTGGGAAATACTACTAAGCTATAATTTTATTATTAAGTATCGTATAGAGTAGTCTTTGATAGATTAACTGAGGTTGCTTTTCTTTCAGTAACAATTAACTTGGAGAATGAAACAAAGGAAACT
>NZ_JBFUIB010000226.1:0-5902 GCF_056402095.1 Peribacillus sp. P4_C12 | reverse complement strand
GACAAGCTGTCAATGATCGCAAAATTCCTAATCGAAAGTTCTGTTAACAAACTAGGTCACCTCACAAAATTATTAGAGCATGTCCAAGAATTTGCCGGAAATGATCTTCGCATCTTCCTCAGAACGGCAGATAATTAAACATGTGTCATCGCCGCCGATTGTTCCGAGTATTTCTTGCCAATTTAAATTATCAATTAATGCACAGATTGCCTGGGCATTTCCCGGGAGCATTTTCATAACAAGCAAATTATTTGCCGCATCAATGCGAACAAAAGCATCAATCAGCATTCTCTTTAATTTTTGAAGTGGATTGAAGCGTTGGTCGGCTGGTAAGCTGTATTTATACCTTCCGTCTGTTAACGGGACCTTAACAAGGTGGWGCTCTTTAATATCCCTTGATACAGTAGCCTGAGTAACATTGTATCCAGCAATTTTCAGTTCTTCAACTAGCTCATCTTGAGTCTCAATATCGTTATTCGTAATAATTTCCCTGATTTTTATATGTCGTTGTCCCTTATTCATAAGTAGAAGCACCTCTTCTCGACTGTTGCTAATTTAATTTAGTAAATAACCATTATATAAGCGTTTAAGCATGCTGCCAAGCAGGCGTTGCTTACGCATTATAAACACATCTATCTTGCCTTTAACAACGTCCCTTGCGTACAAATTTGATGCTATAGGATGTTGCTAATATTAATGTTATCGGATTTTTATGCAATTGTACAACTTTTTCTCAAAAATACATAACATGTCTATATTTTGTTCTTAAATTTTTTATTGTAAACTCCCTCTATAATTCGAGGGCCTTTTGCCTCTCAATTCCTAGAGTGAAAAAGCTCCTTCAGCCAACCATTCAGCTAAAGGAGCCATACATAGTTCTATTTATTCTTTTTTAAACTGGGCATGTGCTTCTCCAACTATGTCATCAACCGTTTTTGAGAGCATTAGGTCTCCATCTACTTTCGACCCTTCCCAATATAAATGAAGCAAAAATTCAATATTTCCATCGCCACCTGTAATCGGAGAAAAGGAGGCATCCTTAATATCGTAGCCTTCTTTTTTTGCAAAAGAAATTATTTTATTTAACACTTCTTTATGGATTTTGGGTTCACGAACAATCCCCTTTTTGCCGACTTGATCCTTCCCAGCTTCAAATTGCGGTTTAACTAGGGCTACAACGTCGCTTTTGGGTACAAGCAAGGTCTTTAGAACCGGTAAAATTAACGTGAGCGAGATAAAAGAAACATCAATGCTTGCAAAGTCTGGCATCTTCCCATCGAGATCGGCTGGAGTGACGTACCGGAAATTGGTCCGTTCCATTACTTTAACCCTCTCATCCTGTCTAAGCTTCCAAGCTAGTTGATTATACCCTACATCAAGCGCATAAGACATGACGGCACCATTTTGTAAAGCACAATCAGTAAAGCCTCCAGTAGATGAACCGATATCAAGGAGAACTTTTCCATTCACATGTAAATCGAATTCTTTTAATGCCTTCTCTAGTTTGAGGCCACCTCTTGAAACGTAAGGCATTACTTTCCCTTTAATCGTTAATTCAAGATCAACCGGTACTTTTTCCCCCGGCTTTTCGTATCTCTCTTCATTTGCATAGACAAGACCTGCCATAACCATACGCTTAGCTTTTTCACGCGTTTCAGCTAAGCCTTGTTCTACTAGTAATACATCTAATCTTTCTTTCATTACTTTCATATTGTCAGGCCCTTTTTTCTTTTTTGGGTGTAATCATTTTAATCTTTTTCATAGCTGTCTTAGTCGTTAAACCTATTTCTTCAAGTAGCTCGTCAACACTTCCATGTTCAATGAAATAATCAGGGATCCCCATTCGGTCAATAATCGCACCATAAAATCCTTGATCATGAGCATATTCAAGTACAGAACTACCAAAGCCACCTTGAAGGACAGCTTCTTCTATTGTTAAGATAGGCATTTTCTCACCCAGAAGGCGACTTAGCATTTTTACATCCAGTGGCTTTATGAACCTAGCATTAATCACCTTTACAGAATAATCCTCTTTCTCCAGAAGTGCTGCAGCTTCAAGTGCCATAGGAATCGTTGTCCCGAACGTTAAAATGGCGGCATCTGTTCCTTCTTTCAGGACTTCCCATGAACCGATAGGAATCTGCTGTAATTCTGTATCCATTACAACTCCCCAACCATTTCCACGCGGGAAGCGCATAGCAATCGGACCATCATTATAGTTTAAAGCCGTATTTACCATATGCTGACCTTCATTTTCGTCTTTTGGCATCATCAAAACCATATTCGGAATATGGCGTAAGAACGCAATATCGAAAACGCCTTGATGTGTTTCACCATCGGAACCGACAAGGCCGGCCCTATCAATTCCTATAAAGACATTCAAATTCTGGCGGCAGATATCATGTACCACCTGGTCATATGCTCTTTGTAAGAAGGTTGAGTAAATCGCCAAAAATGGTTTCATTTTCTGCGTTGCCAATCCAGCAGCAAAAGTTGCCGCATGCTGCTCGGCAATCCCCACATCATAAAAACGTTCCGGAAATTCCTCAGAAAACCCTACCAATTTCGAACCTACAGGCATCGCAGGTGTAATCGCGACTATTCGTTCATCTTCGCGTGCAAGTCTGCTTACAGTATCACTTACAAGTGCACTCCAAGCAGGACCTTTACTAGGGGATTTAACGAAATCACCTGTTTCAATCTTGTATGGACCTGTCCCATGCCAATTCCCTGTTGTATCCAACTCAGCGGGAGAATACCCCTTACCTTTTTTCGTGATGACATGTAACAGGACTGGTCCTTTTGTTTTCTTGGCATACCTTAAATTCTCTAACAGTTCTTCATAATTATGACCATCCACTGGTCCAAGATATGTAAAACCTAGTTCTTCAAAAAAGATCCCTGAGACCAATAAATACTTCATACTGTCCTTCAAGCGTTCAGCAGTAGCTGCAAGTTTCCCGCCAACTGCAGGGATTTTTTTCAAAAGCAGTTCCAACTCGTCTTTTGCCCAATTATATTTACCTGCTGTCCGTAATCTTCCCAATATCGTGTGTAAAGCACCGACATTAGGTGCAATTGACATTTCGTTATCATTTAAGATTACAATCATGTCCTTTTTTTCATCACCGATGTGATTCAAGGCTTCAAGTGCCATTCCCCCTGTAAGCGCTCCATCACCAATTACAGGTAAAATAAAACTTTTCTCTCCCTTAATATCACGAGCAGCTGCCATTCCCATAGCAGCTGAAAGGGAAGTAGAACTGTGTCCGGTTTCCCAAACATCATGAGGGCTTTCAATCATTTTAGGAAACCCGCAAAGACCTTTATACTTCTTTAAAGTATCAAACTCTCCAGCTCTTCCAGTCAGGATTTTATGAACATATGATTGATGTCCTACATCCCATAATATTTTATCCTTCGGGCTATCGAATTCTTTATGCAACGCTATTGTCAATTCGACTACGCCTAAATTGGGTCCAATATGCCCACCGGTTACCGATAATTTTTCTACAAGAAACTTACGAATTTCTACACTTAATTCGACAAGCTCTTCATTATTCATATTCTTCAAAAAAGAAGGGTCTTTTATAGATAGAAGATCCAAACTGGACCACTCACTTTCTGTCATTTTCGGTTGTAAGCATAAACAAAGCCTCAAAAAAGAGTGCTATTTAGAAGACTTGACCGAAAAATTCGTTATAAGGTAAAAATAGCCGCCAACACCCAGGTGATTTCGGCGGCTTATTTTTACCTATTTTATCACGTATCTTAACTAAAAAATTCATCTTTATCTTTACATATTTTTGCACAATGAGTATACCATAAAACCTCATTTGATAACAAATTTAGCCACACTCAATGGTCACGGGTCGCAATTAAATCGGTTAGTTCGTTTAATAAACTTGTTTGTAAATTTGTTTTTCCTAAAGCGCTATGGGCAAGTTTAATATGATAATCCAACTTCTCCTTTGCCCCATCAAGCGTAAGTAAAGAAGGATATGTGCTTTTATGATTGCCTTCATCGCTGCCAACTGGCTTGCCAATTAACTCTACTGATCCTTCAATATCCAGAATATCATCCCGAATTTGAAAAGCAAGTCCTAGATGGTAAGCAAAATCACGTAAATGCTGGTGCTGTTCGTTATTTGCTCCAGCTAATATGGCACCTGAAATGATACTTGCGGTCAATAGCTTCCCCGTTTTATGTTCATGAATATATTCCAATTCTTTAAGGGTCAACTGTTTACTTTCACCTTCCATATCGGCAACTTGACCTCCAACCATCCCTTCAGCGCCAGCAGATTTAGCAATTTCACTTACTAAGTTTAACTTCATTTCCGCAGTCACCTCAGGATCAATCATATCCGTCACCAATTGAAAACTGTAAGTAAGCAAGGCATCCCCTGCCAGGACAGCTACCGCCTCACCGAAGACTTTATGATTCGTAGGTTTTCCACGTCGAAGATCATCGTCATCCATCGCTRGAAGGTCATCATGAATCAAGGAATATGTATGAATCATTTCAATGGCCGCCGCTGCAGGGATTCCTGTCTTTAAATTTTTTCCGAACGCATCTAAAACCGCAAAAACCAATAAAGGACGAATCCGTTTACCTCCTGCTTCCAATGAATAAGTCATCGCTTCTTTGACAACAGCTGGAGCTTCAAGCTTATTTACATATTCAACGATTTCTCTCTCTATTACAGCTTTATATTCTTTTGAAAACGTTTCAAAGGACGCCGTACTCATATTATTCTTCCTCCTGTACAGCGAAGGTTTCAAGTTCCCCATCTTCGCGTAAAATTTGAGTCAATTGTTCTTCAACAGTCTTCAACTTCGAATGACAAAGTCGAGATAAATCCATCCCTTGTTTATATATGGAAATTGCTTTTTCGAGAGGCACGTCCCCTTCTTCCAACTGCTCAACAATTTTTTCGAGATTCTCCATTGCTTCTTCAAATGTAACTTCTTGTTTCTTTGTCATGGTTCAATTCGCTCCTTTATTTCTTTAATTTCACATTCAAGGGTTCCATCTTTTATTGAAACAGCTATCTTATCCCCTTTGGATACTTGCTGTGTACTTTTTATTAATGTTTCATCCTCAGCGAAAACCAGCCCATAGCCCCGTTCCATAATCTTTAATGGACTGAGGGCAGACAAAGTTGCAGTGATATGAACAAACTGCTGTGACTTTTGACGATAAATGGCTTCCATGGCCCGACGTAATGCTTTTTCTTGCTGATGCAAATCATCTTTTGAATTTTTCACAGCCTGTTCAGGATGCTGCTTTTTCAGAATATCGGTCACCTGATTTAGCTCATCCCTCTTTTTCATGAAATACCGGGTACTTGTCTTCCCTAACCTGTCCAAAGTCTTGTCAAGCTGTTCGAGTTTCTGCTCATACATTTTGTGTGGATAGCGAAAGGCATAAGATCTTTCCATCCTAGTCAAGCGGGTACGCTCGAAATTCACCGTTTCCTGGATGGAACGCGTCAAACGATTCTTACGGTTCATCAGCCGTTCAAGTATTTCATTCAGATGAGGGACCGCAAGCTCCGCTGCCCCAGTAGGAGTCGGTGCCCGCATATCTGCTACAAAATCCGCAATTGTAAAATCTGTTTCGTGTCCAACAGCTGAAATAATTGGAATATCCGAATCATAAATGGATTCAGCTACTATCTCCTCATTAAAGGCCCAGAGCTCCTCAATGGAACCGCCGCCCCTTCCGACAATCAGTACATCACTTTCAGCCCTCGAGTTAGCCATCGTGATCGCCTGGGCAATCGATTTAGCGGCATTATTCCCTTGAACAAGAGCTGGATAAACGATGATTTTAGCAATTGGATAACGGCGCTTAATGGTTGTTAAAATATCCCTCAGTGCAGCACCTGTTGGAGAT
>NZ_JBFUIB010000225.1:0-5914 GCF_056402095.1 Peribacillus sp. P4_C12 | reverse complement strand
GCCGAATGAACCATTCACATGGGCATCTGGAATTAAATCCCCTATTTACTGCGATAACCGCTTAACCCTTTCTTACCCTGAGGTTCGAAAGGAAATAGCAGAAGGATTGAAAGTATTAATTGAACAGCATTTCCCTGAGGCTGAATTGATTGCCGGTACTGCAACGGCAGGCATTCCGCATGCGGCTTGGGTGAGTGAAAAATTAGATGCACCAATGTGCTATGTTCGCTCCAAAGCGAAGGAGCACGGTAAGGGCAATCAAATCGAAGGTCGCGCTGTTCCAGGGCAAAAAGTTGTGGTTGTGGAAGATTTGATTTCAACCGGTGGAAGTGTAATTACGGCTGTAAACGCGCTTAAAGAAGCAGGCTGTGATGTCCTTGGGGTCGTTTCTATCTTTTCTTACCAACTGGAAAAGGGAAAAGAAAAGTTCCTTGCTGAAGGCATTACGAACTATTCATTAAGTGACTATTCGACCTTAATCAAAGTCGCTAACGAAAAAGGCTACATCACAGAAGGCGAACTGGAAAAGTTGAAAAAATGGCGGGAAAACCCAGAAGATACCGCGTGGATTTTAGCATAAAAAAGTGTGTCCCAATCTTGTAGATTGGGACACACTTATATTTTTGTATTTAAATCAATCCTTTACAGCTTCTGCTTCTTTTAAGCGAATAACTGTATCTGCATCTGGTGTAATATATACGGTTTGCTGCTGTTCATAGATGACAAAGCCGGGCTTCGAGCCATTCGGCTTCTTTACATGGCGAACTTGTGTAAAGTCTACGGGCACCGAACTCGATTGCTTTGCTTTACTGAAGAAGGCTGCTAAAACTGCTGCTTCTTTTATGGTTTCTTCACTCGGTGATTCATTCCTAATCACAACATGTGACCCAGGGATGTCTTTTGTATGAAGCCAAATTTCATCGCGACGTGCAAATTTATTCGTTAAATAATCATTTTGTTTATTGTTTTTCCCGACAAAAATGAGATCTCCATCTGTGGAATAATATGTTTCAAGTTGTGGTTTTGCATTGGCAGGCTTTTTCATGCCTTTTTTCTTTTTTTGACGAATATATCCTTCTTCCTGAAGTTCCTCGCGTATTTCCTCAATATCTTTAGGTGAAGCCGATTGGAGTTGCTGATGCAACGCTTCAAAGTAGGCTAATTCCAATTTTGCTTTCTCGATTTGCTCTTGTACGACACCGACTGCATTTTTGGACTTTTGGTATCTAGAGAAGTACTTTTGCGCATTATCAGATGGGTTTTTTAATGGGTCAAGAGGGATTATGACCATACTTTGTTCATCATCATAATAATTGACCACTTCAATTTCCTTCATGCCTTTTTTCATTTGATATAAGTTAGCTGTCAGCAGTTCACCGAACAATTGGTATTGTTCTCCGCGTTCCGTTTCCTTTAATGTTCGTTCGAGTTTGCCGATTTTTTTTGAGTTCTTTTCAATTTCATTCGCAATGAAACGGTCTACATCCTGACTCTTTTGCTTTACCCGATCTCGCTCTGCCTTTCCAAAGTAATACCGATCAAGCATCTCGCTTAATGAAGAAAATGTTCTGTGTTTTCCAGTCAGGTGCTCTAGCGAAAGCATATAAAACACTTCTTTGTTGCCGTCTTGTTTTATAGTTGCGGAATATTTTTGTTCCGATATTTCCTTGATAAGACTTGAAAAGGCCGATGGAAGAGTGGTACTGTTGGCCAACCCTGCCCGATAAACGGCCTCCTTTGCAACTAACGGAGAAACTCCAGAAAATTGGGCAACAAGTTGACGATCGAGTTTTCCCGCATTAAAGTCGATATTTTTCCTTATATCATCCTCAGTAGCATCAAAGGGGTTATGCTTTTCTTGTGCAGGGGGCACTTTGTATTCCTGCCCAGGTAATATCGCCCGATAGCTGTTCACAGCGTAAGAGACATGCTTAATGCTGTCTAATATCATATTCCGTTCTTTATCAACTAAAACAATATTACTGTGACGACCCATGATTTCCACGATTAACTGCTTTTGCGAGACATCACCAAGCTCGTTACGACCCTTCACCTCAAAAATAATCATCCGATCTAGTTCATATTGATAAATATCTTCAATCGTATAGCCTTCGAGATGCTTTCGAAGCAGCATACAGAACATTGGCGGCTCTTTTGGATTTTCATAACTTTCTTCTGTCAACTGTACTCTTGAATAGCTTGGATGGGCTGATAATAAGAGTTTATGGTTCTTACCTCCAGCGCGAACAACCAGGATAACTTCATTTTTATAAGGCTGATGAACTTTATTGATGCGTCCACCTTTTAGTATAGAAGCGATTTCTTCCGTCATCGCTTTCGTAAATAATCCATCAAATGACATTCTATTTTTACTTCCTTTACATAAGATTTTCTATGACTCCATTGATTTTAATTGATGTTAGTTACAGAGAGTTTTTCGTCCTATAATTAACTCGCAAAAGTGACATTTGCAAGTTTAGAAAAACTCGATGAAGCGAGCTTTAAAATGTTCAGGTAAATTGAATTGATCAATTCTTATATGTACCTAGTTTAAACTAGCCAAAGTTTACCTTTTAAGGTGGCCTATTTTTATACGCAGTTGTTCGTTCAATTTTGGATAAGGTTCGTTCATCTTTCGCATTTCTGTTTAATTATAGCATTTTTTTGGACGAGTCTGAATAATCATGGAAGAAGAGCAGATTGTTTTATGTATTTAGTATGCGGACAGGTGTTGGATGAGCAGAGCTAGAGCGCCTGTTTGGTTGTATACAGGGGCCTATTTCATTCTATTCAAAGGGATGTGTGATACTTGATGGAGTTCAAGGAAATGAATAAGCAAGAAATGGAGAGAGCGCTTCAAACAAACGTTACACACGGTTTGGACGATGATGAAGTAAAGGACAGGCTGCATAAGCATGGTTTTAACGAATTAAAAGAAGGAGAAAAACAGTCAGCTATCCTTTTATTTTTCGCACAATTTAAAGATTTTATGGTCATTGTTTTACTTGCGGCGACCTTGGTCTCCGGTATTCTGGGTGAGTATATCGATGCGATTGCCATCATGGCGATTGTTTTTTTGAATGGAGTGCTAGGCTTTTTTCAAGAACGAAAGGCCGAAAAATCTTTGGATGCCCTGAAGGAAATGTCAGCGCCACAAGTTCATGTTCTTAGGAATGGTCACTGGCTGAAGATTCCATCTAGAGAAGTCGTAGTGGGGGATATCTTGAAATTTTCGAGCGGGGATAGAATTGGCGCCGATTTACGGATTGTTGATAATTCAAGCCTTGAGATTGAAGAGTCGGCACTTACCGGTGAGTCGCTCCCGGCTGTTAAATGTTCTGATCCGATAATTAATGAGTTAGAAGGTATTGGTGATCAGGAAAATATGGCTTTTATGGGAACCATGGTTACAAGAGGGAATGGAGTCGGTATTGTTGTCGCTACAGGCATGAATACTGCGATGGGGAAGATTGCCGACTTGCTTCAGACAGCTGAAACAAAAGAAACACCTTTACAGCGCCGTTTAGAGCAGCTTGGTAAAATTTTAATCGTCACGGCGTTGATATTAACGGTGATCGTCGTACTGACTGGAGTCATTCAAGGACATGATCTCTATACAATGTTTTTAGCAGGCGTTTCTTTAGCAGTTGCGGCGATTCCGGAAGGATTGCCAGCAATTGTGACTGTAGCCTTGTCGTTAGGCGTTCAGCGTATGATCAAGCAAAAAGCGATCGTACGTAAGCTTCCAGCGGTCGAAACGCTTGGTTGCGCAACAGTGATTTGCTCAGATAAAACAGGTACACTGACGCAAAACAAAATGACGGTGACTAAAATTTGGAGTGGAGGTAAAACCTGGGATGTCAGTGGGACTGGATATAATCCGATTGGGGAGTTTTCATTAGGTGGAGTTTCCGTTGCTCCGAAAAACCACAAAGCTTTGCTTCAAATGATGACATTTGGACTGCTCTGTAACAAAGCTGAACTAAACGAGAAAGGAAAACAATATGTCCTTGATGGAGATCCGACAGAAGGGGCGATGTTGGTTGCCGCAATGAAGGCAGGTTTGACAAGGGAATACTTATCTAATCGGTTCACGATAGTGAAGGAGTTTCCATTTGACTCGGGCCGGAAAATGATGAGCGTTATAGTGAAGGATGATAAAGAGAATCATTTCGTCATCGTAAAAGGGGCCCCTGATGTATTGCTCGCCCAATGCGACACGATTCTATGGGAAGGGAAGTCGGGCCCGCTGAATCGGGAAAGTAAGGAAAGAGTTCAACAAGACATGAGCGAGTTAGCTTCACAGGCACTGCGGATGATTGCCGTTGGTTATAAGCCCCTTTCGAAAGGAACAATTCTGCTCCATGAAACAGAAGCTGAGCGCAATTTGACCTTCATGGGACTGCAGGGCATGATTGACCCTCCGCGTCCAGAGGTGAAGCAGGCGGTTAAAGAGTGCCGTGATGCGGGAATCAAAACCGTCATGATCACTGGTGACCATGTAATAACCGCAAAGGCGATAGCTAAAGAACTTGGTATTTTAAAAGGGAAAGACCTCGTACTAGAAGGCAGACAATTATCAGATATGGAAGTAGGAGAGCTTGAGGAAATAGTAGAAAGTGTTTCGGTGTTTGCTCGCGTTTCCCCGGAACATAAGCTAAAAATCGTAAAGGCATTGCAAAATAAAGGACATGTAGTAGCGATGACAGGTGATGGAGTCAATGATGCACCAGCAATAAAATCAGCGGATATTGGTATATCTATGGGAATCACCGGGACAGATGTTGCCAAAGAGGCTTCCTCCTTGATATTGGTTGATGATAATTTTGCAACAATAAAATCAGCCATTAAAGAAGGCAGAAATATCTATGAAAATATCCGAAAGTTTATTCGTTATTTGCTAGCATCCAATGTTGGAGAGATTTTGGTTATGTTTTTTGCGATGCTATGCGGCTTGCCTTTACCATTAATCCCGATCCAAATTCTATTCGTGAACCTCGTTACGGACGGTCTTCCTGCGATGGCTTTGGGGCTTGATGCGCCAGAAGACGATGTGATGAAGAGAAATCCTAGAAATGCAAATGAAGGTGTATTCGGCAGAGGACTTGGATGGAAAATTATCTCTCGTGGTTTTCTAATTGGAATTTCAACACTGATAGCGTTTTACGTGGTATATCGAGCGAACCCTGATAATCTGACTTATGCACAAACGATCGCATTTGCTACCCTTGTTCTTGCTCAACTAATCCACGTTTTCGATTGTAGAAGTGAACGATCAATCTTTTCGAGAAATCCATTTGGTAATCTATATTTAGTGGGAGCTGTGCTGTCTTCCCTTTTGTTAATGCTCGCCGTCATGTATGTTCAGCCCTTGCAAGCGATATTCCATACCGTTCCGATTTCGGGGAGGGATTGGCTTTTAGTATTAGGAATGTCGTCCATCCCAACTTTTTTACTAGCAGGAACTTTTTTAGCAAGAAAAGCACAATGAAATATGATATAATCTTTAAGGTGGTAGAGTCTTGCTCTATTACCTTTTTATTTTTATAGCCTTTTATTTATAAGCTCAAGCGTCCGTGCTGAAGCTGATATATAATTAATGTAAACGCCAAGTTACTACATTATGCTTGATAGGAAGTGAAGCCATGGTTACCAGTATGACGGGCTATGGAAGAGAAGAAGCAGCAAACGAACAGGTCAAGATTTTTGCCGAAATCAAGACGGTGAACCATCGTTTTTGTGAATATACGATTCGAATGCCGCGCCAACTTTTGGTTTTGGAAGAAAAAGTGAAGAAAAAGGCGAATCAATACATAAGAAGGGGACGGGTGGAAATCTTCATTACAGTAGAAGGTGATAGCCTAGTTTCCAAAAAGGTCAAGATCGATTGGGATCTTGCTGATCAGTATGTGAG
>NZ_JBFUIB010000224.1:0-5921 GCF_056402095.1 Peribacillus sp. P4_C12 | reverse complement strand
GCTAAAATTGCACCTAATAAAAATACGCCAAAGAAATTTATTAAAAAGCCCGTTAGCCCTGTCATAAATGATGTTTCATTTCCAATTAAAGAAGGAAAGAAATTCATGCCATTCGTCACAATGACGACAATTGAGGCAAGCGGGGCGATAAATACGATGCTAAAACCCTTCATTGCTAGAATGACGATTAGAGCAATCGCAATTAAAATACCGATTGTACCCATAATGTGTTTTCTCCTGTCTCTATCTTTATTTTGTAAGATAAATTCGCATGTAGTGTATATTGCTATAGAGTGACCATTTCAACTCAATAAGAAGTATCATTCATAAAAAAACACCAATGAAAATTTTCATTTGGTTTTCTTTGGATCACTACTTCATTATTTTGTTAAACAGACGAAGATTAAAATTTCCCCTTAACAAGTGCGTGCAGCACCACCGTTTTCAGTTGTTTCATGAACCATACCACTTTCATTTCCCCCTGGACATAAGCATTTGTTACGTTCCTGTTTCCCCATCCCCCTAAATTAAATGCGTTACGAATTGTTTTAAGCAACAACTACTATTCAAATATAATATTTTAAAAAATATAAGTGAAATATATAATAATGATATATTCTATAAATTTTAGTAATAAATAAGGGCGTGATGGTATGGATTTTAAACAAATACAGTATTTTACCGAAGTCGTTAACCAAGGAAGCTTCTCTAAAGCTGCTGAACACTTATTTTTATCACAACCAAACATCAGTAAAACAATAAAAGATTTAGAAAAAGAACTGGATGCTAAGTTGTTAACTAGAACCACAAGGAAGATTGAACTGACCGATACAGGAAAATTACTCTATCATTACGGGCAACGCATTTCCCAATCGATCGAGCATTTTTATGACGAATTAGATGATATTAAGAATAGTAAAAAGGGAAATATAAAAATGGGCATTTTTTCAACGCTTGGAACGGACATTTTCTCTGAACTCATGGCTCTATTTCACATAGAATATCCTCTTATCACTGTCCGATTCGTTGAGGATGGTGCCCTTCATTTAAAAAATACATTACTTAATGGCGAACTAGATTTAGTAGTAATGCCCTTACCCATTGAGGATGAGTTTGAAAGCATTCCATTCATGAAAGGCGATTTACGTCTTGTTGTTCATCAGAACCACCCGCTTGCCAATCAAGAGACCGTATCCTGGGATAATTTAAGAGAAGAAAGTTTCATCATCTTTCGGGAAGGCTACCAAGTTCATGAATTAATCATGCAAGCATGTAAGCTAAACGGCTTTGAACCAAACGTTATTTGCGAAACATCACAGTGGAAATTCATTATGGAAATGGTCTCCTTTAATCAAGGAATAACAATCCTCCCTCAAAGTGACCTAAAAGAAATTGATGTAAGCGAAGGAAAGATCAAAGTTATTCCACTTATCCCCCATATAAATTKGCAAATCGGTATCGCTTGGAAAAAAGACAGCTATATCTCCTACGCTACTAGAACTTGGATCGATTTTATTAAAACCAAGCTTGAAGCCAGCAGAGATCAAACCAAGAGATGAGTCATTTCCAAATGAAAAAGACCACCAATTTGGTGGTCTTCCTCTCATTGATTTTACGATTCTTTCCCTTTCACCCTGTAATGAACCTCCCCAGGTTCTTTGCAAAAGGTAATTCCGCTTCCCGGTTCGTAATAAAAGGTCTTTTTGCCCAAAGAGCGTTCTTGAAAGGTCGTATGCAAATAGGATGCTTGGTCCCTTTTGAAGGCGAGCTGATTTTTACTCAAGGATACAGGAAGGCAATGCCCATAGTTGGTATGGACTAAGGTTTCTTTATCGTTCAGTTCCTCTAAGTCACGAATGTGGATGTAGGAAAACCAAACACCTCCGCTTTTTCGGAATGAGCGGGAAGAGAACCAGACCATTCCAAGCTGGGCGTTTATACAGACTGGCAGCCTGTATTTTCCACCAAGCACAGATTTGGCTCCTGCAAGCCCGCCATCAAGATCCAATCCAAAATAATTTAGCGTATTATTCAGGATTTCTTGGCGTGGCTGTGCAACATGGAACGTGTTCTCTCCTTCCACTATAGTGGTCATCTCTATCCCATTTGAATCATACCGTTCCATCATTGCAACGGTTTCCCTATTCATTAAATAATTCTTTCGAATAACCATTCCGTTCCCCCCCCATTTTTGTTGTTTTTCAAAATCACATTTTCCTCACCTCCTAAAAGAAGTGTAAAGCCATCTTACTAGCCTTTCGATTTTGTTTTGTCATTGATTAAAATGAAATAATAGTGGACGCTCTTTTTAGGGTCATTGATGAGTGATAACAAGGAATCATCTTGTTTCCAAGGTGAGGCGATTTTTGATAGCAGTTGGTTGATTGCTTCTTCAGGGGGGATATCATGATGTTTGTAGAGTAGATAAACGTATGAGCAAAGAAGATTCTAATGTTGAGATTTGGACTTACGAGATTAATATTTTCTTCCCAAATAGGATAAAACTCTTCCCTGAAGTTGTAACTTTCATATCTTGATTTGCCATTCATTTCACCTCTTCGACCATTATCCTTTTTTTTGCTTTTTTTGTAAAACTTCTCTCGTTTTTATCTCTTCCAAATTTCGTTCTCTTTCTGACTAAATTTCAAGTTTAATTGGCTTACTCTTTATAAAATCCTATTAGAAAGTTATAATGATTGATTTCCTCATGGAAACTGTTAGTCAGTTTCAACATATAGTGGTTAATTTGTGTCTATTTATAGAAATAATAAGCAAAAGCAAAGCGAAAAGTGAGTAGAGATGCAATTTCGGTGAACATTCGGTGAACATATGATTCGAACGCAAAAAAGCCTATTTTTTGATAGACCTTATTGGTTTCTATTATCTTTTTTCCACTCTAAGAATCTCATTCAATCTTTTTGATATATGTTTTACTTCAAAGAAATATGGCTTAGATGGCGTCAAAAATACACCAGATAACCCGCTTCACTAGGATAGGGATCGTCTGGTGTATTAATAAATAATATGAATTGGCTACCACTTAATATGCTGTTTCGTAGGGTGTGGATCATTTTCAAGCAGGTATTGCTGTAAGGCTGGAAGGTCATCTGTGTTTACAAGGTCTACTCCTGCTTTTAGCATCTCATCCCATACAGCTTCACGGCTTGGTAACGCTGCGTCTGGAGTTGCCCAGAAACGAACCATTTGGCCGTTAGCATGCGTCGTTTTGACAATGTGATCCAGCTTTTCTCGTTCAGCTTGAGGCATCTTACCAACACCCTGCCATGTAAAATACTTTGTCCAGTTGTCACTGATTACAGGTATGAATTCATTAGGCGCATCAGATCCCAGGTCACTCATTCGGCCATCGAATGTGGCATAACGTACCTTCTGGTTTTCCATTAGCTCACGCGGTCGGTTTCCAGAAATAATGACGGTAACAGCACCTTGGTTTACCTTTGATTTTGAAAATTTTGTAACCATTTTCTTGTATTCTGCCAGTTGTTTATCAATTTCTTCATATGTAGCTTTGTCCTCGGATTTAATATCGATCCACAGTAAGAAATCCTGGTCACGATTTTTGTAAACAGAGCCTCTGTTTTGCTTCACTTTTTCTTTTAATGGATCTAAATAAAGGGACTTAAGTGTCCGCTCTGGTTTAACATTGATTTCATCATGGGCTACTAGTAATTCACCGTCTTTTAGCCAGACGTCCGCTTCTACACTTGTGAACCCATGATCCAGTGCATCATAGAGAGGACGTGCATGCTCATAATCATTGTGTGCGTGCGCTTTTGCAAGCGGCACTATAACTTTAGGTTCCTTCTTAACCTGTTCAGCGGAAGCATTTGTTGATGAAAAGGGCATAGCAACAGCAACAGCTAAAGACATCGTTAGCCACCATTTATTCATATTCATTTTCCTCCTCTTTATTATTTCACCTCTATCGTAGCTTTTTATTCTTATAAAACAATGGTATTTACAGAACCTTAACGGAATCTGAAAAAAGTGTTTACATGAAATAGTTCTTTTATACAAAAACAAGCGTAACTGAAATGCTCAGTTACGCTTGTTTTAAAAGTGTAATCTAGGTAAACCTTTCCTCAATCCACCCTTATTAACTCCAAAATTTGATTAAGGTTATCCTTTGTTGTTATTCTGCCATTTTTATTTCAATGGCCAAATTACGTAAATAATCTAATAAGGGCCGTATTTCCTCTGGAGCTGTTGTGTCAGTAAATGAGAAGGACTGTTTCTTTTTTTCATTTACTATATCCAGCTGATATGAAAACGCGTCCGCTCCTTGAGATTTAGCTCCGACCATTTTACTTAGTTGAGGATTAGAAAGATCAGCTGTCTTCATTAAATTCTTTAATTCTTCATTTTTCTCCTGCGGCAATTCATTTGTATCTATCTGAAAGTTCAAGTCGAGGTTGGCAAATCCCCCTATGCAGCTAAATTGGATATGCATGTTGAATGAAGCCTCCTATTCATAGAATATGACTACTCAGGCAGTCCAACCGCTTTGAAAGCATCTTCAATTGTTTTTATAGCTGTATCAGTAACTTCTCCACTATCAACAAGTTTTTGTGCTGCCTTGATAACAATTTGTACGAATTGATTGAAATTTGCCGTTGCAAATAAATTCTGCATCGCATTGAACCAAATCAAAGCTGCTTTGTCCGTTCCAATCTCCATAGATACAAGATAAAAAGCCTTGTTTGGTATCCCACTATTAATATGGACACCATGATTATCTCGCTCTCCTCGATAGAAGTTCTTCATATGATCAGGTTGCATATCTTTCCCCATTAATTTATTGTCAAATGCAGTACCTGGTGCTTTCATAGAACGGAGAGCTTGTCCTTTTAGTGTCGGTCCCATTATATCAGCACCGATTAACCAATCCGCCTCTTGTGCCGATTGCTTTAAATGAAATTGTTTGATAGTCACTCCAAACACATCTGAGAGATGTTCATTCAAAGCCCCTGACTGGCCTTCATACTCCAATCCACTCGTGAACTGCGTTACACCATGTGTAAGTTCGTGTCCAATTACATCGAGTGAATTTGCAAAATTGCTAAAAATAACCCCATCGCCGTCACCAAATACCATTTCATCTCCGTCCCAATAGGCATTTGTAAATTTATCCCCATAATGAACGTTCAGAATTAGATCAAGGCCTTGGTTATCTATTGAATTGCGGTGTAAAACATCCTTAAAATAGTCACGCACTACTCCACTATAATCATATGCATGGTTAACTACAGAATCCCCACTTGATCGATCTCCTTCTTTCCTAGCCTCATTCTGTCGGAGTTTGGTCCCTCCTTTACAATCATAAACATGGCGAGCAGATTCACCTTTACGTTCTGACCCTGCATCAGTTAAAGCAATAACACCGTTAATATCATATTCTTTCATGATTCTACGTCTGCGCACTTGACGGCTTTTCGCTAAACTGATCCGTGCTGCTTCTACTTCATTTTGTGCCAAATTCTCAAGAATGTAGTTAGGTACAATGAAACACTGGCACAGCGATTTCGAACAATTTTTTTTGGACATATTTGACACTCCTTCATAATTTTTTTACAAACAGCGCGCCTAGTCTTCACCGTAATTCATGGTAATTAGTAGATTATCTGATTCGTTAACATTTAATTTTGCTGCTCTCCTTTTATCTACAACACATTTCTATAGATTACTTTCGCCGCACCTACCTCATTTCCCTCCATTCCATCCTTAGTTCCAGTGTTCTTGTTTTTCGGTTTGATCACTCATTTTCATTTCCTCTTAAAATAAGACTCTTAACTCCCATGAAAATTAAAAAAGCTCAAAATCCAGAAAAAACCACAACAAAATAGACCCAGTAAAAACGCTTTTTAAAAAAGGATGAGCCTTATGAGTGATCTGATTGAGTT
>NZ_JBFUIB010000223.1:0-5953 GCF_056402095.1 Peribacillus sp. P4_C12 | reverse complement strand
ATCTTGCACAGGGGGGTATGATGAAAAACGGCTCAGACTTTTTAAAGGAAGTATTTGACCCCCAGGAAGCCGGACGTTTGCACCAAAGGCTTATAAGACTTGCTAAAAAAACTGCCCATACTTTGGCAGAAAATCATGATGATTTATTCGGGGAGCTCGGAATCGATTTAGCACTTGATGTTGACACACACCCTTGGATTATTGAAGTGAACTCGAAACCTTCGAAAAAATTTCAGGGCAACTATGAAACCTTTCGTCCATCAGTAAAGTCCATTGTAGAATTTATGCTTACTCTTGACCGTGAAAACCATCCATAAAAGGAGTTGCTGGCACGTGTTAATAGGATTAATGGCAACGTCAGATACACATGAAAATCATTATTTTACTGAAATAGCAAAAGCAGCTAAATCATTTAATATGAATGTATGTAAATTCACACCCGAGAATATTGATATCGATGTGAAGAAAGTTCGAGGAGAACGTTTTGATGCCGAAAAGGAAACATGGCGCTCTGAAACATTTGATCTCCCTGATTTTGTATATGACCGCTGTTTCCATGGCTTATCTCGTGTTTCGACGGAAATGCGCGATAAAATCAATTGGTTAAAAGTTAACTCAAGTTTCCTTGGCCTTGGCCTTCCAGGAAAGTGGGAAGTTTATCAAACTTTAAAAAAACATCCCCTGCTAGAGGCATTTTTTCCAGAAACCGTTCAAGTTACCACACCTGAAGAAATCAGCGGGCATTTGGAACGTCTGGATAAAATTATTATTAAACCAGAGTTTGGAGCAGGTGGTACGGGAATCTATCTTCTCACAAAAACCGAAGGCGGCACATTGGTGTCCATGACAAAAAAGGGCACCAAATACGACCGTCAATTTGACTCTAAATCTCAACTGAACAAATGGCTGCAGCATTTATTAAATCGATATAGTTACCTTTGTCAGCCTTATTTAGAACTTTGCAACCAGAAAAAGGAACCGTTCGATTTACGAATTTTACTTCAAAAAAACGAAAAAAATCAGTGGATGGAACGCGGCCGAGGCATTCGCCTGGGACAACAAGATGGAATCACCTCCAATTTAGCCACTGGTGGGGAAGCTATTTCACTCGAGGCTTTCATCAAAAAAAATCCTGAATCTATTCCAATTGCCGCCGAACAAAAAATCCAGCATATCCTCCGTACCCTACCTGCCGAAACCGAAGCCGTTTTTGAAAGGCTATTTGAGCTTGGAATCGACCTAGGTATTGATAAAAAAGGGCAAATATGGATAATGGATATTAATTCAAAACCAGGTAGGAAAATCATCCAAACACTTCAACCTGAATCGATGAAGGATATCCATCGCGCACCGTTCCAATATAGCCAATTTTTAGCCGATCATCTTCAGAAAGCAGGTGAGTAGAGAGTGAGAAAGACTTATCCTGCCGAGATTGCCGATACTCCCGGCAACGTTCTCTTCTATCCATCAGAGCTTGGAGATTTGGCAGAGATTGAATTAATATATTTTGGCCAGCATTCATGTCCTGCCATTGTCAAACAAAATCCTGCAATCAAGCAAACAATCGTCCTGTCAGAAAGTCTCGCGGAATCTTTAATATTTACTCAGGTCGATATGCCTCTTCATCTATTTATATACGGTAAGAGCATTCATATTGGGCCAGTCGTCGGGATATTTTCATCAGGTTTTACAGGCATATCAAACAAACCGCTCGGGGAACGTTCAGATTTTTTTTCAAAACTCCTTTCTCTGAGCCAAACAACAGGCTGTATCCCTTTCGTTTTCGGTGAAAATGTAATCAATTGGGAAAAAGAAACAATCAAGGGCTATGTCTATGAGAACGATGACTGGAATATTAACGAATTTCCTTTTCCAAATGTCATCTATGACCGGCTCCCTAACCGTTTGACGGAAAACCGGGATGGCCCTAAGGAAGTGAAACAGAAATTCCAAAAAGAGTATACAATTCCTTGGTACAATCCAGGTTTTTTTAATAAATGGGATATAAATGAACGGTTATGTGCGGATGAGCGGGCACTTCCTTTTTTACCGGAAACGTATCCTTTTCAATCTCTGTCCGTCGTAGAAACCCTGCTTTCTCATTACCGACAAGTTTATATAAAGCCTATTCATGGCAGCCTTGGGCTTGGAATTCACCAAATTCTTTATGATAAACATGAAAATGTCTACTATTGTCGTTATAAAAATGACGCTCAGGAAAATAAATTGCAAAAGTTTTCTACTTTAGAATCCATTGTAAAACACATCTTTCATAATCGACCGCTTGAAAATCTCATTGTGCAGCAGGGCATACCATTAATTCGTTCTTCTAAACGACCTGTAGATTTCCGAGTTCATACGAACAAGGATAGCAAGGGAATTTGGCAGGTAACTGCTATCGCCGCAAAAATAGCCGGCGCTGGAAGCGTTACTACCCACATTAAAAGCGG
This sequence comes from Peribacillus sp. P4_C12, assembly GCF_056402095.1. Taxonomy (NCBI): domain Bacteria; kingdom Bacillati; phylum Bacillota; class Bacilli; order Caryophanales; family Bacillaceae; genus Peribacillus; species Peribacillus sp. P4_C12. The sequence goes on along the minus strand of NZ_JBFUIB010000223.1, from coordinate 3,503 downwards.
AGGCGTCATCAAGACGATTGCCGAGCTATATGGTGATGATGATGAGGCTAAAGAAGTCGAACGAAAGCTATCGGAAGCCGCCCTAATATTAAGTGAAAGTATTGAAGAGCACTTAGATGGCATCATTGCAGAAATCGGTTTTGATTTTGGATTAGATAAAAAAGGGCAAGTTTGGATGTTTGAAGCCAATTCTAAACCAGGACGTTCAATCTTTTCCCATCCAAAACTCAAAGAGTTCGAGCTGCTAACAAGAAAGCTCAGCCTTGATTATGCTATTTATCTTACGGAACAAACCATTACAAATGCTGTCGGTGTGCAGAGATGAATATTTTTTACGATATTCCAACTGAAAGCTGGTACCACGACCAAGAAAGCATGCAACTATTCGCCGGAGCGGAAAAAGAGGAAATACACTATAAACAGAATCAAAATAATCAAACACTTATTCCTATTTCTATTTTTCCAGGTAGCCGGATGCTCGTCGTCGGAATATTAACTTCTTTAAATCCCAAAAAGGAATCAGGAATAGGGGGAAACTTGACCCYTTTTCAGGATTTATCACTATATTTGTTGGAACATGGGATATTAGTGTTTGTATTTACGGTTGAGACCTTTCATTCCATCCCAGTAAAGGGCTTCCTTTTTTCCTCCATTTCAAACAAATGGATCGAGGTTAAGATGCCGCTTCCCGATATAGTTTATAACCGAATTCCCTCAAGGGGCTTCGAGGCATCAGAGGATTTTCAACAGCTTATCAACTACTTTCAAGATCATGGTATGAACCTTTTCAATCCTTGTTTTTTAGATAAATATATGATGTATGAAGCATTGATGGAAGATGGCTCCCTCACCAACCATCTTCCATCAACAATTATCCTAAGTGATTGCGATGGACTGAGGGCTTTTTTAAAATCCCACAGACATATTTACCTAAAACCATCCAAAGGAAGCCAAGGGAAAGGTATTTACACACTAATCGAGAATCCTGATGAAACTCTTCAGTTTAATAGCCTAAAACATAGTGAATCCTTCCCAAATTTCTCCTCATTTTGGGAGCATAAAAAAATGCTACTGATGAGAAGAGCCTATCTCGCCCAACGAGCGGTTATACCAAAGAAATTGAATGGACATCGTTATGATTACCGAGTTCTCGTTCATTATGAAAATGGGTTCTATAAAATTACTGGTAAGGCTGTACGGATGTCACAAACCCAGGAAATCACAACCCATACTCCAAGAGGCGGGAAAATTTTCCCTTACAAAAACTTGCAATCGAGGAATTTAAACCGGAAGTTGGCGTACATTGCTCAAAAATGCGGTCTGATTCTATCGAAGAAATTCGGCTTTCTCGGGGAATTCTCCATTGATATTGGCGAAGATTCAACAGGATCACTCTTCATTTACGAAGTAAACTCTAAACCCATGCAATTTGATGAAGAAGAAATTGAAGCAAGCCGACTCTTGCATTTGAAAAACCTGTTTATTGAATTAACATTATTAAATCGAACAAGAAAATAACCTCCATCTGCCGTTTTCCATTATAATGAAATGAGAGACAGCTTATATGGAGGTTATACATATGATTACTCATTTTCAATGGACACCATTACATAAAAATTTACCAGGATGGAAAATTTCCTTTTACTTTAACAAGCAGGCCGTCCAAGCCTTATACCATAAAGACGGGTCCATCGAATGGACTGCCAATCCCCCTTCAGAAACAGACGAAGCTAAGCTCAAAAGCATCATACATGACTTAATGGTCTATCATGTATATGAATAAGTTAGTGCTAAACTCCTCATTTCATTCATGAGGACTTACTCAGAATAAAAAGCCCTCTTTTGCCTACACTATAAAAAAAGGTTAGGAGGGATTTCTTTTGGATAAAGAAGAATTCACATTTTTGAAGGATACCGAATATGAAGGCAAGAACTCTGCTTTCTTAGACATCGACCGTTACATCAATGAAGGACTGGCCGGCGGGAATGTTTATGCAGCTGCTGACCTTCAGAACATTGAAGAAGCCCATGATTTTTATGATGAAACCGAGCCAAACAAGAATAAATAATTAGTGTCCGGAGCCTCCTTTAGGTGGCTCCTTTTTATAAAACTGTCAACTCTTCCTTCACTCCGAACATTCCCGTAACTATTTCACATTTTCTCGCTTTTTTCAAGATTAAGGAAATACCCTTCTTTTCAGGCTTTTTGCCTTAACGTAATAAGGACTCACCCTATCACGGTAGTACGGTTCAATCCTACACTCTTAACAATTCTCAGTCTTATTCAAATCTTCCTTTTCGTGATTTTTATTGAGTCATCTTTTTCCTCTAAGGGTAGAGACAACATGCTGGAATATCTTATTCATTTTTCCATTCATACAGCACAATATCGTTATATACCGGATCATAAATAGAATTAGAATGAAACTCTTTTATTTTTTTAATCTTACCATTAAGGTTTATGCCTTGTGCTTTAAACCCTTCTACTGCCTTATTCGTTATTAAAATCTTTCTGTGCTGGTAATAGGATTTATCATGTAGAAAAACTTGATAAGTTTGTACCTTTTTATAGGGAGTTTTAATATTTATGTACTGAAAAACCCTCGTCTCTTCCCAGGCATAAACAACGGCTGATTGATCGAGAGACTGTAAATAGTTAGCTAGTTGAATTGTGGCTGGAGATTCGATCGCTTGTTGTTTAATCAGCATAGAAGAATAATACGTTTGTGAAATTAATAGTAGACAACAAAGAATAAATATTACAGAGTTCCTTATCTTTTTTAATAAATTGGTCAATAGAACGAAAATAAACAGTATGACTAAAGGAAGAATATGTCTAGGTTTATCAATATTTTGCGCAACAATAGCCCAGGTCAAATAACAAATGCCCATAATACATGCTAATTGCTGAGAGAAATCTTTTTTTAGATTACTCCCTTTCAATTGATATATAAACAAACTAACAAGTATACCGTACAGAACGGCTAATAAAATCGTTTGAGAGGAAATACCCGTCCATATTACATTATCAAGTACTAATGTACTTACCCTTTCAAGAAAGGATAAATCACTAGAAATAGCCGTGTTACCCCAATCGTTAAAATGACCGCTGGTAAAAGCCAAGGAAAGTTTAACAAAACCTTTCACACTTCCTTCAGAAAAAACAAGAGAAGCTACCCAAATAAACTGGCACATTATCGTCAATAAAGAATAAATAACTATTTGTTTATTCGTGTAATATTTTTTCTTCCATTTCTTATAAAATAGGAAAAGCAAACCGATTGCAAATGGCAGATAGGATAACCGAATTCCTAACAATATACTAAGAAACAATGGAGGCAAACTATTTACACCTATGCCCTGATCTTTCATCGCCCAATGAATACTCCAAAAATACCACCATAAGGCAGCTAGGGCGGCGCCTTCTGATATTGGTTGATTTACTATCACCATAACATAGGTCGAGGAGTATACATCACCATAACATAGGTCGAGGAGTATAC
>NZ_JBFUIB010000222.1:0-5953 GCF_056402095.1 Peribacillus sp. P4_C12 | reverse complement strand
GTTGAAAAGGATGTACGCGGTTACATGAAGATTTTATTTAATAGACCGGAAAAAAGGAATGCTGTGAATTATCAATTAATGGACGAACTTGAGGCGGTTTTGTCAAAAGCGGCAAGCGACGATGAAGTAAAGATGCTGGTCCTGACAGGGGCAGGCTCTCAGGCATTCTGTTCAGGTGGGGATCTAAGCGAGTTTCATGACCTCTACACAGAGGAAGAGGCCTTTACCATGTTATCAAAAATGGGTAAGATTCTTTATACACTAGCGGTTTTTCCAAAACCTACACTAGCACTTCTTAATGGGAGTGCTGTCGGTGGCGGGTGTGAAATAGCGACTGCTTGTGATTTTAGATTGGCAAAAAGTGGAGTGAAACTTGGTTTTGTACAGGGGACACTTGGGATTACGACAGGATGGGGCGGTGCTTCGCTTTTACTTGAGAAAATACCAGAGCAAAAAGCGCTGAAACTATTGTTGGATGCAAAAATACATAAAGCTGAAGTAGCCAGGGAATTTGGTTTCGTAGATAAGATAATCGAAGAAGATACGAATGGATGGGAAGAATTTGTAGAAGATTTACTTCGTCATGAGACAGGAGTACTGATGGCTTATAAAAAATTATTGGTCAAGAAATGGAAGGATAGCGGGATAAAAGGAAGAATGGAAGCGGAAATTCGTGAATGTGCTAAACTATGGGCGACTGATGCACATCATGCTGCAGTCGATCGGTTTTTAAACAAGAAAAAATAAATGTTACACCCTCTATATTTCTTCTATCTTTCCTAGCATGTGCATATTATGAAGTAAAACTTGCTGGGAGGTAGAGAGATGTCACTTACGAGACAAGATGCATGGACACAGGATGAGGATTTGTTGCTGGTTGAAGTGGTATTAAGGCATATTCGAGAAGGCAGTACACAGTTAAGGGCATTTGAAGAAGTAGGGAAGCAGGTATCGAGAACATCAGCCGCTTGTGGATTTCGTTGGAATTCTTTTGTAAGAAAGCAATATAAATCAGGAATTGAGCTGGCCAAAAAGCAAAGGAAAGAACAGGCTGTAAAGGAAACCGATTTTGAAACGGAAACTGTAGTAGCAGAATTCAAGACTATTGAACAAAAGACAAACGAGGAAAGGGAAAATGAATCTATTACCCTTCAGGAAGTTATATTATATTTAACGAAAATGGATGAATTAATCCAACTTGATAGTAAGGAAAAAGAACAAATTTCTGAGCACTCACTTTTACTTGAACAGGAAAATGATCGTTTACAGGATGAAAATAGACTGTTGAAAGAAAACTTGAAAGTGGTAGAGGAAGATTATCGTGCGTTAATGCAAATTATGGAGCGGGCTAGAAAGCTCAGTGTGCTAGAAGACGAAAAGGCGAATCCGAAAGTTAGTTTTCAAATGGATAAAAACGGAAATTTGGAAAGGGTTAATAAATAAAAAAAGCGGGTGGAAATATCCGCCCGCTTTTTTTATCACCTTATTCTTGTGTATCTATGTTTATGTTCTCTTCTTGTTTGACAAATGGGCTCCAAATTAGCGGGTTTTCTCCAAGGTCCCGGTCCATATCATAGGAAACAGCAGAGAAATCCATTTTTTTCCAAAAGTCTTGTGAATGAACTCTTGGGTTCGTTTTGATTGGCATGTTCAGACTTTTAGCGAATTCAACTAAAGCTCTTCCATAACCTTTTTTCTGATAGTTAGGCAAGACTTCAAGTTTCCAAAGAACGAGGAAGTCTCTTGTATTATCAAAATACTGGTCAAAATTAGCACTTTTTTTGTACAGACTCATCCTTGCTACAAGTTTGTCACCATAAAAGATACCGTAAAAAGGTGATTGGCTGTCATTTTCAATGATGTTACCTTCTAAATCATCGAGCATTGACAGTTCCTGTATCCCGTATTCTTTGAATTTTTTGAATTCCTCAAGCGTTTTAAAATTTACAAGTAATCTCTCCACCTTGTATTCCATAAAAAAGCTCCCCCTTAATTCTGATAAACCTCTTCCAACAATACCTTTGAAAGTACCTCAATGCTAAGTTATCATGTGGAATTCCAGCTTAAGGCATAAATCTAGTGTGGCATCAATCGATTCATCCTTGCTGACTAAATGCTTACAGCCGAGTATCCCCCGCCCTTTTTCCTTCGATTTCTCGTCGGCTTAAGACTGGAGGTATCTTTTGTTCCTATAAAGTCAAAAAAATGGCTCGGCTTTTATATCTAATATACCATTAATTTATCTCATAAAGAAGGAAATAAAACTTAGGCTGTCGTATTTATAATTCGCTCCCCTTATTTTTATAGCGAGCGGAAATGAGCATGGGGATAGCGATGCAGGGGTTTCTTCGATCGAGAGGAGGAATCGCCGCAGGTTAAAAAAGAAAATGTGTTAAAATAGTAAATATATATCAAAAAGTAAGGAAGGTTATTATGAGAATTGGAATCATAGGGGGCGGGGCAATCGGTTTGTTGTTCGCATCTCGTTTGAGTGGGAATCATAGTGTTACTCTTTATACTCGTACAACGGAACAAGCATCCATTATAAATCGTGATGGTCTGTGTTTTATTGAGAATGGGGAAAGCCGGTTGCTAACAGGGATAGTTTCGAAAGCTATGGAAGAAGGTACATCGAGTGAAGATCTTATCATAATAACTGTTAAGCAATATCACCTTTCGCAAATCTTACCCGTCATTGAACGAATACAAGTTCCATTGCTATTCTTGCAGAATGGCTATGGACATATATCTTATTTGAAACAGCTGCAATCACCAGTCATCTATGTTGGGGTAGTGGAGCATGGGGCCCTGAAACATGACCAAAATACTGTGGAGCATACGGGACTCGGTATCACGCGGGTGGCATCCTTCAAAGGAAGTCTTGATCAGCTGTCGTTATTAGATGAAAAAATCAATCGTTTTCCTTTTTCTAAGAGTGAGAACTATCACTCTATGCTGATAGATAAGCTGGTCGTTAATGCAGTTATTAATCCATTAACAGCGATACTATCTGTGGAAAATGGAAAATTAATCAGTAATCCCTTTTATTATCAGCTGTTTCAGGCTCTTTTCGAGGAAATTTCTGCTATTTTAGAATTGCCAAATAAGATGGGGTCATTTGAACATGTAAAATCCGTATGCTTTGCAACAGCAGAAAACCGATCTTCCATGCTCAAAGACATAGATAATGGCAGGAAAACGGAAATCGATGCTATTTTGGGTTATATCCTCTCGGAGGCAAAGGGAAAAGAGAAAAGTGATTGCGTAACGGCTTCTCTATATAAAATGGTTAAAGGAAAAGAGTCTCAGGGGGGATGAGGGTGTGCCGAACTTTGTATCAAGTCTTGCTGCGATATTTATTACCTTGCCCTTTATAGGGTATATTCTATTTTTTATCGGTGCTAAACAATTCACTGGAAACCATAGACGATCCGTTCAATTTGCGATGGATATGAGTACATTACTTTTCGTTTTATCAGTCCATTATTTAATTATTACAATTTGGGATATACATATTCTTTGGGTGATCATGCTGATCATGATTGTCAACGCATTTGTTGTTGTTCTTGTCCATTATAAGGTGAAAGAAGAAATCATTTTTCATAAGGTTTTAAAAGGTTTTTGGAGAGTGAATTTTGCCTTCTTTTTCTGCGCTTACCTACTATTATTTTCCATTGGTTTGATTACAAGTATTACGAAGATATTGACTACATAACATAGAACATAACATCAATTTTCTGCTGCTGGGCAACTTCTTTTGTTTTCTTAAAACAGAATGTTATACTCTAAAAAGAATTGTAGTTGCAGAGAAAGGGAGAACAGAAATGGAGATGAAAGATCTCGCGTTACCATCTTTAAATCGTTTTGCATCGGACTATTTACAAAACCGTCTTGAAACTGAGGAGTATTTTCACTATGACCTGTCCAATCCGGACATATATCGTAATAGATACCTTGAATTGATGAACCGTTCGTTTTTACGAGGGGAGTTATCAGATTACATACAACAATACATGTCTCGTTTTCCAAGCAGTGATGCTGTTAATGGAAATATTGAAAGGCTGCGCAGTAACGATTCAGTGGTCGTGATTGGCGGGCAGCAGGCTGGTTTATTGTCAGGTCCGCTTTATACGATTCATAAAGTGATATCAATCATTAAGCTTGCAGAAGAACAAGAAAAAGAACTAGGGAAGTCTGTAATTCCTGTTTTTTGGATAGCTGGTGAAGATCATGATTTAGCTGAAGTCAATCATGTTTATGTGATGAAAAACAATAAACCTAATAAAAAGACATACCCTTCATATCAGCCATATAAAACAATGATTTCGGATGTGGAGCTTGATACGGAAAAGGCAGAGAAGTGGTTCGAAGAAATCATTGAAACTTACGGAGAAACAGCCTTTACGAATAAACTTCTTATTGATATTAAAGAAACAATCGAGCAATCGAACACATTCGTCGACTTTTTTGCCCGTCTGATTCACGAATGGTTCCATGAATATGGCCTTTTACTTGTCGATGCTGGTGATCCGAAACTAAGGGAAATTGAAACAGGCTTCTTTGAATCGATGATTAAAAAAAGTGAACGGATTGCAGAAGTTGTCGTGGAGCAACAATCATATATGCATGCTCAAGGCTATGCAAAAATGATAGAAATGGATAAACAGGCAGCTAATTTATTTTATTATGATACAGATAAAAAAGATCGATGTTTGCTCGAACGGGTAGATGGTATGTTCAGCGGGAAGAACGGAGAGGTTTCATTTTCTGAGCAGGAACTCTTGCAGATAGCCAAAGGTCATCCAGAACAACTAAGCAATAATGTCATTACTCGTCCGCTTATGCAGGAAATGCTTTTCCCGGTATTAGCTTTTATTTCTGGACCGGGGGAAATTGCTTATTGGGCAGAATTGAAACAGGCATTTGAGTTGTTTTCAATGAAGATGCCGCCAATCGTTCCGAGGTTAAACATCACGCTTGTAGAGCGTGGCGTTCAAACTGATCTTGAGGAAACAGAACTCGAGTTGGAGACCGTGTTGACTGAAGGAACCACGAATGCTGTTCGATGTTACCTTGATACTGTGAAGGATGAGACGATTGATCAATTATTCGGGCAGTTGAAATCGCAACTTGAAGATAATCATGAAAAGCTATCAGTGCACGCTGTTTCGTTAGATAGAGGTCTTGAGCCGATGTTGAATAAAAATATCGAATTCATCCAAAAGCAATTGGATTTCATGTATGGGAAAATTGGTGACCGTACTAAGGAACGCCACTCGGTTGTATTGAAAAAGTTTGAACGGATAGCAAATTCGCTGTATCCTCTGGAATCACCACAGGAGAGGATTTGGAATGTTTTTTATTACTTGAATCAATATGGACCAGATTTTGTTCGGGAAATTATGAAACTGGATTATCAGTTCAATAACCAGCACAAATTGATTTTTTTGTAGAAAAACTCACCTGGTTGGATGAGAGTGGTGGGCAAATGATTTTGAACAAAGAGACTCACCTACCTTTAGGAAGAATGGGACTATAAAAATCAGCAGAAAGACAGGCGACCAGCCTGTCTTTTTTTGTTTGTGGCCATTTGGCATGTAAGCCTTCGACAGTATTAGTGTGACTGTGTCTTAGTGTGCGTTAATTCGAGTGAAATGGTGTTGTCTTTAAATAAATTGGCTAAATAAACTTAAGAAGAAAAGAAGGGAATTTTTACTTATAAGGAGAAAGTAAAAACAAGTGGAGAAAGGTGGGGGAATGTGGTACATTGAGATTAGAATGTGGGGGTTGTGGGTATGTTCATGGGAGAGTACCATCATAACATCGATATAAAAGGTCGTCTGATTGTCCCAGTTAAATTCAGGGACAACCTTGGGGAACAATTTGTACTGACCCGTGGACTTGATCAATGTTTATTTGGTTACCCTATGGAAGAGTGGAAGCTGCTTGAAGA
>NZ_JBFUIB010000221.1:0-5953 GCF_056402095.1 Peribacillus sp. P4_C12 | reverse complement strand
GTCATAATCAAACAGGGTTTGGCCTTGTTGAAATAAATCGTTCCCGCCAATAGTAATTAAAATAACATCAGCTGTATGCAATTGGCGTTTCACTTCCGTTTGTTTCACCTGCTGCACCAATTCTTGAGACACTTGTCCATTAATCCCAAGATTATGAATAAGCGGTTTGCTATTATATTTACTTTCCAAATCTTCCACGACAAGGCCGACATAGCCCTTCCCTGTTTCATCACCAGTTCCGCGCGTCAACGAATCCCCTAATGCAACTACTGTAAAGTCTTCCGGGAGGTTTTTTTCAATGGGGTTTGTTTCATTTAAACCTATATCAGAAGCCTTTTTTCCATAATAATCAATTATCGCCCATCCAAGACAAAATAAAAAAAACAGTCCGATAACTACTGATACAACAGTAACAGCGAGCACTTTGGTTTTGCTCAATAACACTCATCCTTCCATACATTCTCTTCCTTCCATTAAAACACATTATTTCCAAAAATAAAAAAACTGAATAGGTCTCATTACAAAATCAGAGGAAATCACCACACCGTAATTCTGCTCTTTTTGACAAATACATTGTAAGCAAGTGTCCCAAAATATTGTGCCAGGCAATGAAGTTAGCACTATAGGAACTGCAGCAAGGGGTGGAAAATGAGCAGTGGCCAACTCAGCACCTAACTACTTTTGTCCCCAGATTTACTTTTTCTTTAAAAATAAATTTAACAATAAGAACTAATTTCTTTATCTTTTTAATACTTTTTTTATTTTTCTTAGCTACAGCAGACGCTGAATCAAATACACAATTACACATTAATTATCTCTATTGGATTTTCAGTAAAATACTAAACTTTTTTGCAATAAAATATTTCCACTGAAAATAGACCTATTCGCTATAACGAATAGATCTATTTAATAAAAAAAAATAATATAAAATACACCTTCATGCTGAACAAAATTATTTCCAAAAACTAGTTTTCATTCTTCCAGGTACTTTCTCAAGCCTCATGAGCCACACTGTTAGAAGCATCCCCATAAGTGTGAGCAAACTGTAAAATAAGTACACCATATAAATCCCTGATTTATCCAAGATTATTCCGCCGCTAAAGGTACTGAACCAGTTACCTAACCCATTACCTATTGCAGAATAAAGCGTTACTGCAGTAACTGTTATATGAGGTGGGACGACTTCTCTAATATATTGTAAAGCTGCAGGAATGAATAAGCCCAGTGAAAAACCTTGGATCATGGAAGTCACATAAACTATTGCCAAACTTGGTTCCGTAAAATAAAACAACCAACGAACCAACGAAGCAATTCCAGCCAATAAGGTGATTGGAAGCAGGCCTAATTTATTTATCCAGCTGCCGGCCATCCTCATAAATGGTATTTCCGACAATACAGCTAGCAAGAACGCAATACCAATTCCTGTATATGTTCCGCCCCTTGCCTCAACAAATAGGCCATAATAGACATTATTGGCAAGGTTAGGGCCGAAGATTAGAAATGTTACAGCAAGAAAGATTAGGAAACGTTTCATTGTTACCAGTTCTTTCATCCCACTGAAAAGTTTTGCCTTTACTTGAGGAGGCTCTTCAGGCAAGCGTAAAGCTAGAAGAGCCGCGATTAATAGACCGATAAAAAAGGCGTAAAATATAACAGAAGGACCAATAAATGATTCCGATAACTTTCCCATTACAAAAACAGCCACACCAAAACCAAGCGAACCGAATAAACGTATTTTTCCATAATTCGATTTGATTCTTGTTGTATATTGAAGGGTAATACTATCTGAAACCGGTATAATGGCACTTTGAAAGATTGCCAATACAACTGCGACAGATACTAAAAGTAAATAGGGTTCGAAGAGCAAGTATCCTAAGCCAAATAAACCAGCGAGCAACGATGTCATTGCAAGAATTTTAGCAGGTTTTCCGCTCCAATCACAGACAATACCCCAAATTGGCTGAAAAACGATCATTACTATCGGCCCGACAGACATAATAGTTCCTATTTCAATTCCATTTAACCCCGCCTCATTGGCTAAATAAACACTTAAGAGCGGTGTTAAACTTCCCACAGCAAAAAACGAAAAAAGATAAAAAATCTTCAAACTTAAAATATTAGCCTGCTTTTGTTTTTCCAAATCCAGTATCCCCCATGCGGTCATCTTCTTCAAAAATATCATATACATGCATTAAATACATATTATACAAGCCCCGCTTTTTCTTCAATTCCATCATTGGAAAAATCCTTTACCATTTCCATAGGAAGCACAATATTAAAAACAGTACCTTTGTTAACTTCGCTTTCTACAAATACTCGCCCTAGGTGGCTTTCAATGATTTTAAAGCTAATCATAAGTCCTAACCCATTACCGGATTTTTTCGTCGTGAAAAATGGTTCTCCAATCCTCCTGAGCTGATCGGGAGGCATACCAACTCCCGTGTCGATTATGGAGATATGTACTTTCTCTTCTTTAATTTCTGTAACGACTTTTATTTCTCCCCCGTCAGGCATTGCTTCTATCCCATTTATAACAAAGTTCAATATGACTTGTTTTAAACGATTCTCATCACATCTAATTAGAATTTCCTCGTGATAACAATCAAAGGAAAGAATAACATTCTTCTTCCATGCATTAAACTCTGTTAGTGATAAAACATTTTGAATAATCGGTACTATATTCTTCGTTTCCAAAATCAGGGACTGTGGTTTGGCCAGTTCTAAGAATTCTTCAACTATCTCATTTACACGGTTGATCTCATCCATAATAATTCCTAAGTACCCAAGTCTATCTTCATCTTTTTCATCTAATTGTAAGTATTCAGTAAACCCTTTCATCGAGGTAAGTGGATTCCGAATTTCATGTGCAACACCAGCAGCAAGCTGGCCGACTGCAGCCAGTTTATCCTGTCGATGAAGCATCTCTTCAGTTCGTTTACGCTCCGTTATATCATACCGAAGAGCCAAAAACTGAAATGGTTTTCCTTCCACAGTATAAAATGGAACGATTGTTGTATCGACCCAATAATAACTGCCATCTTTCGCTCTATTTCTAATTTCGCCATTCCATACTTTCCGATTATAGATGGTCTTCCACATATCATCGAAGAATTCCTTTGAGTGATATCCAGAATTAACCAATTGGTGAGTGTGACCAATTAACTCACTTCTCTTGTATCCGGAAACCTCTGAGAATTTATCGTTTACATCGACAATGACCCCTTTATCATCGGTAATCGCTACTATGGATGATTGGTTAATAGCATAATACATATCCTCTAATTCCTTAATTGAGACCCTTAGGTCGCTTTCCGCTCTTTTTCGACGGGAAATATCCGAACGAATAGAAATATATTGATATGGTTTTCCCTTTTTCATAAATGGTACGATTGTAGTATCCACCCAATAAATCTCGCCATCTTTTGCCCGATTACAAATTTCCCCATTCCACGTTTTTCCTTTTTTGATTGTGCACCAAAGGTCAGCGAAAAACTCTTGAGGATGATAACCAGAATTAATGATAGAATGACTTTTTCCAATCAGTTCATGTTCTTCATATTGTGAGATTTCTATAAATTTTTCGTTAACATATGTAATGATTCCTTCTGCATCAGTTATAGCTACAATAGAAGATTGATCCAAAGCATAACGGATACCACTCACTGTGCTATCACTCTTTGCCAAACGCCTTCCAACAATCGTGCTAGAAGCAATTAAACTGGCAAGGATAAATAATGAAACAAAACAGACTAAATATAAAATAAACGGGCTAAGTTGAACAAATTCATTTTTCTCCTTTTCTCCAGTAACCGGAAACACTCTCAAAAAAAGAAAATACCCTTCGATGATTGCCACACTCATAATTAGAGTACTGACTGGCTTAAGGGAAGATTGACTTACTTTATTTATATAAAATAAGACTAGCAGCGAGATTAAAAATAAGCTAAAAATAATGAGTAGCGTAATAACAAGTAACAAAGGGTTAAATTGCACAGCGTTGTTTAAAGCAAACATGCCCATTATATAATTCGACAAAATCGCCATCGTAAACATAAAACTGCAAAAAATCATTTGTAGTAACTGTTGTTTATAAGAAATAGCTAATAATCCTACCCCTGCGAGAACTACGCCTATTGCTAATGAAAGCATTATCGAAGCAAAATTGTACGCTGCCTTTCCCGTATGCTCAAAAGTAAATATGACCACAAAATTTAACGTCCAGATAGCTACTCCCATAGAGCAAATGCTACCTATATACAAAAGACGTTTGTATTTTACTATTGTAATTAATGTTGTCAGTAAATCTAACGCCGTATAACACGCCATAAATATCAAAAGTACGGCAATCATAAAAAGGATAGGATTAGATGATACAATTGATTGTTCCATGGTTTACATTTTCACCTCTGTCATTCTATTCTCCTATATTGTAATGGAAGTTTGTTGTACCTTAAAGGCTTTTATTTCTTAATACCTATCTATTTACACATATTATCTTCCTCGCTCTTCATTTTTCTAAAGAAAACAAGAAGTTTTTTTAATAAATGCAGTAAAATGAGAAATACTATTCTTCTGTATAGAGTAAAATAGAAAGTGATTGTGAAGTGACAAGCATTCATATAGGGCTTTTTCATTGCATGAAACAATTAACTACATATTTACACTGGTTATTATTTAAAAAGTATATTAATTAAGAATGTTAATTTCTTTATTTAATTATACCTATAGGTTTATAATTAAATAGTACATTTATAGAGAGAAGGAGTGGGGGGCATGATTATGTCAGACTTGGCAAACACAAATACAACAGAAATTATGCAAAAGAAGACCCAGCATAAAAAATTAACACTAAGGCAAATATTACAAAGAGGTCTTTTAATTACAATCGGTGCTGTTTTAATGGCTGTCGGCCTCGAGATTTTTTTAGTACCAAATAATGTAATAGACGGTGGTATAACAGGTATATCTATTATGTTATCTTATATCACGGGCTGGAAGCTCGGTATCTTTCTTTTTGTTTTGAATCTCCCTTTCTTTTTTATCGGTTATAAACAAATTGGAAAAACCTTCGCATTATCTACTCTATATGGGATTTTAGTCCTTTCCATAACCACTACATTGCTTCACCACGTACCAGCTTTCACTCAAGATATCCTCCTTGCATCCGCTTTTGGCGGAATGATTCTTGGAATTGGTGTTGGAATGGTTATTCGATATGGCGGTTCTCTAGATGGAACAGAAATTCTAGCTATTCTAGCTAGCAAGAAGCTTCCTTTTTCTGTTGGAGAGATTGTCATGTTCTTTAATTTATTCATCCTTGGCAGTGCTGGCTTTGTTTTTTCATGGGACCGTGCCATGTATTCGATTATAGCGTATTTCGTAGCTTATAAAACGATGGATATTGTTATCGCTGGTTTGGATGAATCTAAATTTGTTTGGATTATCAGCGATGAGTTTGGAGATATCGGTGATGCAATTATGAGTCGGCTTGGTCGAGGTGTGACCTTTTTAGCTGGCGAAGGTGCTTATTCAGGAGACGATAAAAAGGTTATCTTTTGTGTAATAAATCGCCTTGAGGAAGCAAAACTTAAAGATATAGTCAAAAGCTTTGATCCATCTGCCTTCCTTGCAGTCGGAGATATTGCTGAAGTTCGTGGGGGCCGGTTCAAGAAAAAGGATATTCACTAATCTTCCTTATCTTTATTTTTACTGGCTATTTGCTACATCTACTTAAAAAAGCAAATAGATAAAAAAAGCTGAAGGGGAATCCCCCTTCAGCTTTTTTTATAAAGACTTAATAGTTTCTTGGATTGTTGATTGCTTGAAGCATTCTAGTGCCGGGTTTCATTTCGCTGCCACATAGTGGACAAACGTGCTCATCATTACTTGTAAAGTTATCGCGGATCCAGCCTTTACAATCTTCTGATGTACATTCCCACACCTTTGTTTCTTC
>NZ_JBFUIB010000220.1:0-5955 GCF_056402095.1 Peribacillus sp. P4_C12 | reverse complement strand
GTTACAACAAGCGATAAATGATTATATCCAGTTTTACAATAACGAACGTTACCAAGAAAGATTAAACGGCTTAAGCCCATTGGAATACAGGGCTCAAGTCGCTTAAAGCTTTTTTATTATTTCCACTGTCTACTTGACAGGGAGCTGTTCATCTTTTTTCAAAACGGATTCTTTTTATTTGCCCCAGAATGAGTTTTTGCGGAATACTTTTGATTAAACTTTATTCCAAAGCTACAATAAGACTCCCAAACAAAAAATGGATATTTATGTTAATGCGGTTATAAGATTGTGAAGAAATGTACTTAAACTATAGGGGCAGTTTAGTTGAAGAAGGGTGATATAATCATTTCTATAAAAAAGATGGAAAATGAGAGCTATAGGGAGGGGAAATTTGAACTTGGACAAAACTCAATTAATGGTTTACTTCATCTTGTATTAGGGACGTCCGGAAATGATAAGTCGTGCCTATTATTTATTGTAATGGCTATCTTCCAGCCGAAATCAATTGCATAACTCACCCCTTTTTTATGAAGCTTTCAGGCTTCTTCAGAAGCCGAAAACGTTGATTCATCAACAATGTATAAAATCATGCATAACCAATAAAAACGAACGACGTGAACCCCCTTGGGCGCCAAGGGGGTTTTTGGTATGAGTATTCATAGATATTTTGGGATCTTGTTGGGTTGGTGTAGCGTCAGGATTTTGCTAATTAACTACTCATGAATGCTTAAAGTTGTAAATCCGCATTTTCCTGACTGGACCCGAAGTTGAGAATGTAAAGCACACATCAATTGGGTTCTTACTACTCAAAAGTAGCGAGATATGCGAATAAAAAAGCAGTACCATTGCTATAAAATTGTTGGTACTGCTATATTGAGTGACAAGTGTTGTGTTAACTAGAACGTACTTGCTACTTTAACAGCTTCTTCAAGCCCTGCGGCAATAATTTCTTCTGCTTTATCTGCGAATTGGTTGTGACCTTCAATCACTATTTTCTCTATATCTTTTACACCGAAAAAGCCCATCATACTTGCTACATATTTAACAGCCATTTCTACTTCAGCTGCTGGTCCTTTAGAATACACACCGCCACTTGCATTTAATAATGCAATTTTCTTATTTCCAACAAGACCTACCGGACCTTCTGGCGTATATTTAAATGTTTTACCTGCACGATTTAAATAATCAATATATGTGTGTAGTACAGCTGGAATTGTTAAGTTCCATAACGGGAAACCAAATACAACTTTATCAGCTGCAAGGAATTGCTCTAAATATTTATCAGCAACAGCTACTGCTTTTGCTTCTTCTGCTGTTAAATCAACTCCTTTACTAGCCTTAAATGTACCGTTAATCATATCTACTCCTACATATGGTAATTCTTCATTGTATAAATCAAGCTCCACCACAGTATCATTTGGATGTGATTCTTTATAACTTGCTAAAAATGCCTCATATAATTTCACACTAACCGCCTGATCTGCTGGACGATTGTTTGCTTTTACGAATAAAACTGTTGTCATTCTCTTTTCCTCCTGTTATTCACTCTAATGTTGTTTTATATTTACTCAATAAAAAGGGGTATTTCTTTTATAACAAAAAAATATAGTCAACTTAATTGACTTCATTTTTGTTAATCTATATTTGCCACTAATCCAATTTAGCATTAACAATCCCCATCTATACTACATTGCAGTCCGTCCAACTCATCCTCTTTATTATTTTCTATTTCTTGATCAATTGCCTTTGCTAATTTTTCTTTGCTAGTAATACCTTGAATAACTTCGTCACCAATAATGAACGTTGGAACAGCCGTAATTTGGGCATCTATAAGGGCATGCTTTATAGCTTCTCGATGCATTTTTTTGTACTTTCGTGATACTAATGCTTCTTTAAATGCTTCCTGAGAAAGTCCCACTTCGTCTGCTAATTTTGTTAACACTTCGATGTCTTCAATATTTTGTTCCTCTTGGAAATTTGCAATAAACACTCTATGGTGAAACTCATTTCCTTTTCCATGTTCCTTTGCAAATTGGTAACCTTCAAACGCAAGGTGCGTATACGAACGAAAATGTGGTAACTTTATTTCTAATCCTAATTTTTTAGCAGTAGGATAAATAATTGAATTCCAAGCTTCCATTACACGAGGTTGAGTCCGTGGATCAATTTTCGGAAATGGACTAGGACGCAATTCAAATGGCATCCATTCTACTTCTACATCTTTTTCCTTTACRAYYTCATCTAAAGGACCTKTTCCTAAAAAACAAAATGGACATATAAAATCAGAATAARCTTTAATTTTYACAGTCATATATACGTTCCCTCACTTTTCTTTTTATCGCGCAATTTGTAACTATACAAGTTACAAATTGCGCGATAAAATATACACTTTATACGAAGAATTTATTTTTATTTACTAATGATGTAACGATTTGTTCCATTGCCATTTTTTCTTAATGTGAGGTCTTCCCAGTTTGCGTACAATATACCGATTATGAATACAAATTTATCTTGGTTCGATTACAATGTAGCAATACATTGACTTTACAATATTTTTTTAAAACTATACTCCATTTCTCCAGCTAGAGCTTCAGGAGTATCACCAGTTTCTCTAAAATCATGCGTATAAATTTGTTCAAACGGACCAAAATTTACTTGCTTATAAAATTCAAAACAAGGGAATCCATCGTGTGCTCCTTGAATATCGATACTACCATCTTTTTTGACCTGTACAGTTAATAGGTAGTCAACAGGAGGTGCATATACATTTAATGGGTTGCTGGCACTTGCACTCATTTGAAATTTAACATCATCAGAACTCCATACAGTATTAGTGCACAAAATACCTTCTGTCCCAGCTTTCCCTGTTCTTTGATTAACAGAACCATCTGGATTTGTAACTCTTTCTGTTGTTATACCAGTGTTCGCATATGAGAAAATTTCCTTCTTATAAAAATCTACAACTACTTCTTGTTCAACTCTGGAACGCATAGTGTTTACTGCATATGGTGTAAATTCACGTGAGTCGCCTTCAAATTGGATTACTTTTCCTGTTTGAATATCCTTCTTAGGTTCAGTCCAAGACATTGGAATAAATACACTTGCTCTAATTTTAACGATGTTAGCCATGAAGAACCCCCATAATGTATTAATTTTGTTTCGTGAATCCAATTTCTTTTATAATTGAATTATGGTCAATTTGATTTACTACATGGTGTATAGTACAATGGATTTTAAATAAAGTCAACCTAATTGACTTTATTTAAGGAGGTTTTATGTATGAATCATGAAGGATTTAGTGAATTGGATCTTACATCACTTTTATCATTATCCTTTAGTACATCAATTAATGAATTACATGGCAGATTGAGTGAATTGGGATTTGGAGATATTAGACCTGCACATGGTTTTATGTTTAAATGCATCACTCCCAATGGAGCAACAGGTATAGAACTAGCCGAATATTTAGGAATTACAAAGCAAGCTGTGAGTAAATGTGTGGATTATCTTGAGAAAAGTGGCTATGTAATGCGCAAAGCTCATCCCACTGATAAGAGAGGGAAAATTATTGTTTTGACCGAACGAGGTTGGTTAGTAGTGAAAGCAAAAGAGAAGATACTAACTGAGATTGAGCAACGTTGGATTGAAAAAATAGGTGCTGAACGCCTGCAAATGCTCAAAGAAGATTTAACAAAATTAGTTTATGAAGAAAATGAAGATAAACTATCATCGAGGTTAAGACCTGTCTGGTAATTATAGAGTTTATAAAGGGAACTTTTAATCGTGCTTAAATTCGTACTAACGGTGCAGCGTTCCTGTAATGATATAAATTAGCAGCAAGGTGTGTGAAGAATTGTACGGGAGCGTTAGTTCAAGAAAAACAAGCTAAATTGATTTGTGTTTCTATTTTCGTTGTTCCATTAAAGGGCGCGATTGCTGAACAATGAGCAGTCGCTACTAGGCGTATCCGAATAGTTCTATATATAATTAGATGTAAATAATGAAGAAACCCAGCTAATCTTCTAATAGGAAGGTAGTTGGGTTCTAAAGTTAAATTTGTGCAAAATATTTAATTACACGTTATTTCTTATTGTTGAATTAAACCAGCCGATAGTTTGTGAATAATAATACTTAAACTAA
Source organism: Peribacillus sp. P4_C12 (assembly GCF_056402095.1). Lineage (NCBI taxonomy): Bacteria > Bacillati > Bacillota > Bacilli > Caryophanales > Bacillaceae > Peribacillus > Peribacillus sp. P4_C12. Next base: position 1,815 of record NZ_JBFUIB010000220.1, on the reverse strand, counting down.
CGGGTGCGTTAGCATTCCTGTAGATCGTTAAATATCAGGTTTGAAAAAAATAGAGCCCCTCAGTAAGATACGAGTATAGAKYCCAATCTAACTCAAAGTCTTAAGGAGGAAGCCCTACTATGAATTTTAAAATGCAAAACAAACAAAATCAACTAATWGAAAGAATTACGGATCAACATCTAGTTGTTGGTGTGGATATCGCCCAACACGTACACGTGGCCCGTGCTGTAAACTATCGGGGCATTGTGATCGGGAAACCTTTGTCTTTTGAAAATAACGAAGAGGGTTTTACTAGATTACTAAACTSGATCAAGGAACTAAAACRCATGAAAAACCTAGACACCACGATAGTCGGAATGGAACCTACCGGTCATTATTGGATRAACCTTTCAAAGTGGCTAGTCAAACAAAACATGGATGTCGTTACGGTCAATCCTCACCATGTCAAAAGAAACAAAGAAAATCGTGATAATACGCAATCMAAAAGTGATAAAAAAGATGCCCTTGTCATCGCTGATATGGTGAAGAATGGCTATTATGCCTTCGTTCGTTCCACTTCAGAATCATTTGAAAAACTTCGTGTCCTTATGGCTAACCGAGATGTGATTGTTAAGCGCCTKGTTAGCTCCATCAACCAAATTAATCGCTGGGTGGATGTTGTCTTTCCCGAGCTCCGGCAAGTGTTTAAAGACGTATCATGTAAAGGGGCAATCGCAACCCTACGCCTCTTTCCTACCCCAGCTGAATTATGTTCCTTACAGCCTCAAGATATCGTAACCGGGTGGAAATCATGTATGAAGCGWCATTCCGGGCATAAAAAAGCCCGTTCCCTGCTTACATTGGCCAAGCGTTCAATTGGTACGAAACAAGCCCTTGATGCGTATAAACTTCACTTGGAACAGTTATTAGAGGAATATGATCTCGCTTCATCCCAACTCGAAAGAGTGACGCAAGAAGTCACAAACGTCTTGGAACAGATTCCATTCGTTAAGCAAATACTTGCCATTAAAGGAATCAGCGCAATTTCACTGGCGGGCATCTTAGGAGAATCTGGAGATCTGAGTGGGTTCGCTCACGGGAATGCGCTCCTTCGTCATGCAGGATTGCATCTCGCTGAGGCAAGCTCTGGGAAGTGGAAAGGCCAAATTGTTCTTTCCAAACGTGGAAGATCACGCCTGCGGCGTTACCTCTTCCTTGCGACCATGAGTCTGGTGATGAATAACCCTGAGTTTAAAGCCCTACACTCGAACAATGTTAAGGTGAAGAAGATTAAGAAAATGAAATCCATCATGAAACTATGTGGAAAACTCGCCCGTGTCCTAGTAGGGATTGCTCGTAATGGCTCTGTCTATAAACCGGAAATGGTATTCCCTCTTGAACAACTAGCAGCGTAATTTACATTCACATTGTTTTTACGAAAGTTGGCTTATTCGTAGGATTTCAAAGAAAGCACGAAGTACTGGATATATAGAACAAAAGGGCAATGACCCGTTCCGTTAGCAAAACCAGCCTCCACCCCTTGGATAGGCATGACGAAGGAATGAAAGGGCATATGATTATGACCCGTTGAGACATGGGAGGGAAAGCCTCCAAGGGCAGCGTGGAAAATGCGTGCAGTATATGTAATAATATGGGATTTTTGATAGATCCCCTATTTCACTCTGCCCTCATCTTATCAAAACGGTCCTATCTCTTTCGTTCATCTAAAGCAACCTATACCATGTGGTTTGAAATCCTGCGAATAAGCGAGTATTCGTGAGCATTATCTATTAAACTGAGGGAGTTCTATAAGGATTATTGTAGAGTTGACACAAA
>NZ_JBFUIB010000219.1:0-5968 GCF_056402095.1 Peribacillus sp. P4_C12 | reverse complement strand
CCTTTGAACTGATAGACTTTCTATTATATTGGGCTTTCTTTTTATATTTCAGCCTCTTTAATAGGTGGCCATAAAATCAACAAACCTCTAGCAAATGCTTCTACTATTCCAAACCCGTTGTCATATAGCTTAATAGGATTAAAGGCGATAACCCTAGTACAAATTATCGGACTTTTCAACTGTAATTATATAGAAATACTATGGTTTCCAAATTTTTAAAACAGGCTCCTTCGTATTCGTAACCTTCCCCTTTTCTTCCAGATATCTATATGTCGCCTTTAGATTGTGATACCAAACATCGATCCCTGTTTCACCCTCATATCTCGGTTCATATCCTTGGTTCATTGCTGCAACTTTAATATAAACATCCCGGTAAGAAAATGTCCTGTCAACAACACTCTCCTCACACAGCTGGCAATAGCGAATGCAAGCTTGCAAATCTCCTTCTTCGATAGCGGGAGAAAGGCTTTCCATTTCTTCATGCCTTTTAACTCTATCTTGCCACTCTTGGCGTCAAGATTAGTAGCGTAAGAGCCCGAGAAAAGGAAATGAAGCATTTTACCTCTGTTTGGGGACCTTATCCAATCAGCCGCATTACTAAGAAAATGTATGAAGAAAGGATTCTGGAATTAAACGAAAAATACAGCCAAAATTATATGGATGGTATTCATACTTGTGGAAAAATGCTTTTTCGGAAAGCATTAACTCAAGGCCTGATAAAAAATAATCCTACTGAGGATTTCAAAATGCCTAAAAAGCAGCAAAGTGTTGAAGAAGTGGAGAAAGCAGAAGAGGATATTGTCTTTCTTGAAAAAGAGGAGCTTGCCCATTTTCTTAAATTATCCTATACAGACGGGCTTGAAATGGATCATATACCGGATTACGAATAGGTGAATTATTGGCCTTAAAATGGGGGGGATTTTAATGAAAAGCAAGGTTCTATTAGAGTTACTAAAACTCTTTATAACCCTAACAATCATTTTGAAAAATTTCAGCTTTTAACGCCAAAGACAAAGGGCTTTGCCCGAACAATCAGGATTGATGAAATGCTGATCAACATGTTAAAGAAGCATCGGCTTAAACAAAATGAAATTAAATTAAAAAACAAACTTGTTTACCAAGATAACGGATTTATTTTCGCTCGAGAGAATGGGCATCCACAATTAAGAAAAGTTATTGAGACCCGGCTAAAAAGGCTTCTAAAAAAAGCAGAAATAGAAAAGAACATTACTCCACACTCATTTAGACATACGCACACTTCATTATTGATTGAAGCTGGAGTTGGCATTAAAGAAATACAACAGCGACTTGGACATACAGATATTAATACTACAATGAATATCTATGCTCACATGACCGCCAATATGGAAGAAAAGGCCTCCCAACAGTTTAGCAAACTGATGAAAGACCTTCTCCTATAGTTAGCTTTTTTGTCACAGGTTGCCGTGTTTTTTAAAAACGAGGACAAATCCGAGGACAAGAATAGCATATTATCATTTTAGACGTTGATATAACAAGGTTTTTAACCCCTTATTACATCATGCTGCCCATTCAATTATTAATTTAATAGGAAATAACAAGGTAATAATACCAACATCTTTAGTCAAATCCACCTAAAATAACTTCACTTATTATCATAATATTTCAATGTCAGGTGAGCAAATAGGTGAGCATTTTCAATTATATTCTTATAAATAACTGATTTGAAGAACCTGAAGAATCCCCCCTATTACAAGAGGAAGCATATTTTTAAATAAACCTAATCCTATATTATATCGGAAGGAGAAAAAATTATCATGAAAATAAAAAAATCATTAAATCGAATTCAAGCTGCATTATTAAAGAAACACATAAATGAGTTTGAAGAAAAAGATGGCATTTTAACTGAGGCTTTCATTTTAGAAGGAACAGAAGATATGATTTTCTATGTCTATAAATTTGAATCTCCCTGCAAAACTGTGAAAGGTGCAATATTACTATAAAAATTAAGAGGAGAGTTAAAAATGAACTTTCAAAAGGTTCTTATTGGGTGTCTTGTTTTATTCCTTATATTGAATGTTTCAGCTTGTGGGAGTGATCGTGTAAAAGGGATTGGTAAAACAACTGAATTGAGTCTAGAGGAAGCTGAGAAGTTTGAAACGGGCTTTTTATATGTAAGGTCACCATTTGAAAGCAGAAAAGAAGAAGAAGATTTTAATATTAAGGAAATTGAACGTGTAGCTAAAGCAAATAACATTGATTTAAATATTTATCATGCTAAAGAAGATACTTCAAAACTTGGCCTAAAACAGAATTCGTTAACATTTGCTTTTTATCAAGATGGTGAAGTAAAAAAGAAACTAGATTTTATCGATCTCTCAGAAGATGATATTCATTTTGAAGTAGAAACATTTGTTCAAAGTGTGCAGCAAGAATATTTGAAATAGGTTAACTAGGGGGAGATTGCATGGATGAAGAAGTAGCAAGGATACTTGAAAAATTCTCTGATTTTCTCGAAGTAACCAATCCGATTAGTTATATGCTTCGTTGGATAGGATGGGTCATTATAAAAGGACTTGCATGGCTTGTTGATTCCCTATCAAACATAACGGATTCAATCCTTGGATTAAAAATGTTTTACGACAGTGTTGAAATTACAAGTTTTGTAGAATTTCTTATTCCCCTTTCTGTGATATTGATGGGGTTTTCGCTTCTCTACACAGGATATCAGCTCATTTTTCAAAAAAAATTAGATCGCGAAGCCATTATAGTGAATGTGTTTATGATAATGTTTTTTTTCGCTTTGATACAAGAAGGTATGGAAAAAGCAAACCAATTCACTGATAAAGCTATTGATGCTCTTGATGTTGTTGAAGAAGGTTCAATTAGTCAAAAAGTTATTAAAGACAATATGACTGATCTTGCTCAATTTGATGCAACGGGTTGGAAAACAACTGAACTTAAACATCCGAACCGAATTCCAAAAGATCGAATTTTAAAAATTAATATCACACAATCTATTGATAAAGATTTTGAACTTGCAGTGGGAAAAATGACAGATAAAGGGCGTGAGGTTTACTCTCATCGTTTGGAGTATGACGATCTTGGTAATGCCAAGAAAGTTAAATTAGATAATGGTTTCTTTACTGCCTTTAAAGAAAAATATTACCGTTGGGACTGGAACTTTTGGACAATTGCAATCACTTTAAGTATAACGGCTTTTACAATGCTGACAATTGCTATTAAGTTAGCAAAACTGTTTTTTGAATTAACATTCAACTACGTATTAGCAATCATTATAGCCCCGGCTGATATTCATTCAGGGCAAAAGACAAAGCAAATCCTTCAAAGTATCCTAAATACTTTTCTAGTGACAATTATGATTTTCCTCTCAATGAAAATCTATCTGATTGGTACAGAGTTTATTACCGATAAATTGGATGGTGTCGCCTATTTAATTGCATTATTTGCTTTCTCACTTGCTGTAATTGATGGTCCCAATATCGTTGAACGGTTATTTGGTATTGATGCAGGACTGAAATCTAGCTGGGGGGCCGTAGCCGGTGGTTATGCTCTCGCAAAAGGTGTAACTGGTGCAACAAAGGGTACTGCAAATACTTTGAAAGGATTATCAAGTGAAGGTAAATCGGCCGTATTGAAGGGTGTAAGTGGTATTGCAGGAGTTGCAGGAATGGCACAAGGCCTTAGAGAAAAAGGACAGGACCAATCCAAAGAACAGACTCTGAATGGTTCCGAAAGTAGTCATTCTGTAGATTTAAAAGCACAAGATCAAAATCAAGAAAAACAAAGTCCAAATGGTTCGAAAGGTTCCTGGGAAATCGAAACTGGAACGCAAGAAGTTTCTTCTTCAATTGAACAAGAAATGGCACAACAACAACTACAACAACAAGAAGGGCAAACAGGAAGAGGAAAAGTAATGGGATTACATGATCAAATGGCTCTGAATGGTGTCTCCGGTAATGGAAAACGGAGTGCAGCTGTAAACAGTCCACACTCCATTTCATCTGGATCGCCAAGCCAAATGAACAATGGCGATATACAAAAAAATGAGAAAATGTCAGGTGACTACGACAGTCCCAGTCCTTCTCCACCTTCCTTTTCACAATCAAATTCCCCTTCGGTTTCATCTGAAATGCAAGGAGAATCTAATATGAAAACACCACTAAAAGAAAAAAGAACTGATCGAGAAACTCGTCATGTTGGAAGCATAATTTCTGATAATCTGCGGAACAGTCAATCAGTAAAAACGGTTAAACGCACCTATCAAATTGGTCAAAATACAGGCGAAAGTCTAAGAAACAACATCGCTAAATTCCGTGGAAAAAACCAATAAAAAAGTGAAATGAAAGAGAAGGTTTCCTTCTCTTTTTTTAAATAACATTCAATTAAATAGGGGGACGCGAAGGGGACATTGGTCGAAAATAGGGGGACATAAAGGGGACATTGATTAACATTTAGTGATATCACTAAATAACTGCTTTTTAATTATTATTTAAGACCCACATCAGTCCATCTGAGAAAGTTCAGGTATCCCACGTCAGCCCACCTATATCAATCAGGAGTCCCATGTCAGCCCACCTGAAGGAATTTAACGATATCAGATAAAACACTAGGCTTTGCCTAGGATATCACCCTTGGTGATATCAGTTTTTCCTTATGCTCTTTCTCACTCTATAGCCTTTAAATCCAAATTTTGTATTCTACCCAAAAGGAGAGTTGAACAATGGATATTTTATTAAGAAATATAGACCCAGTAGCAATGAAAAAAATTGATGAAATGGCAAAAAGAAAATCAATATCAAGGCAAGAATTTCTTAAATCAATTGTAGAAAAGGTAGCATATGAACCGGAAATAAATGAAAATGAATTTCGTTTAGAAAGTATAATAAAAATGAACTTTCAAATTATGAAGGAAGCAACAATTACAATTAATCGTTTTGAAAATTTATTAGTTGAATTAACGGAAGAATAAATATAGATCCATTTTCTCCTTTTTTCTTGAAGTTATCTTTTGTTAAATTCAAAGTAAAAAGAGAATGTAAAAGTCGAGGGCACACAAACATTTGACCAAAGGAGCAGGCAGCAGATGTAAAATTCCAAAAGTACATCGCCCTATGAATTGTGATCAAAACCAATTTTCAGATATAAAAAAGACCTCCAACCAAAATAGTTGAGAGCCTTTGAAACGCTAATAGAATCGAGAACTGAGGTGCACGACGTGCGCCTCTTTTAAGTTCATTTTACGTTAGACATTAGCGCTTTCGTGTTCGATGTCAAAAGCCTTTAATTTAACTTGTTTCTTCTATTTAAAATTGCTTATTTTTAAGATTGTTCTCATAACAATTCGGACATCCACTACGATTAGCATTTCTATTGTATATTTGTGCATCCCATTCGTGACTGCACTTTTTACATAACCACCAAACTTTAAAATGAGAGTTTGCAAAGTAACCTTGGGGACCTTTTTCATTTTTAGTTGGGTGCCACTCCTTAACTAGTTCTGGATTTGCAGCAGCTAAATTATTATCCGTATGCAACCTTCTATTTCCACAATCTGGACAGTTGTTGCCTCCATGTGTTCTACTTGCAATTGTAGCAGACCATTGATGCCCATGAATACAAACCCAATTTACTTTTTCATGACTTGCAACTTTAAAATTTTCTGGTTTTAAATCCCCATTCTTCTGGTAATCCCATTCTTTTAAAAGCTTTGGTCTAACATTGGCTAATGAATTTTCATACTCCCAACGATCCATTAAATCTAAAATTGACACATTATCTCTTTCAATATTTATATCAGGACTTTGTTGAATATGATCAGTAAATATCTTTTCAAGACAGGTTTGAAATGCTTTCATTGAATGATTTTTAAGATCATAAAAAAAAGTATTTGGATTTGGTGATTTATATGTAGGACATTCCGGTTCTCGTATTCTAATGAGCTTTGTATATGGCATTTTTTTTAGTA
>NZ_JBFUIB010000218.1:0-5974 GCF_056402095.1 Peribacillus sp. P4_C12 | reverse complement strand
AAACAGAGGGGTGATTAAATGAAGGCTATTAGCGAAATAGAAGTTTTAATCGTAGAAGATGACTTACGGATTGCTGAAATACAGAAGCTGTTCATCGAAAAAATTGAAGGGTTTCAAACCATTGGGATAGCGTCAAGTTATGTTGAAGCTAAAAGCTTCATTGAAATCATGCAGCCGGACCTATTGCTGCTCGATATGTATTTTCCAGATATGAATGGGCTCGATATTCTGAAAGAAATCAAGCAGCAAAGCAAACAAATGGATGTCATTATGATTACGGCAACAAAAGAGATTGAAAAAGTCCAGGAAGCCATTAAAATCGGCATATTTGATTATATTATCAAGCCTGTCGTATTTGAACGGTTCAAACAGTCCTTACTCCGATATCAAGAATATTACATTAAATTATCTGAATTAGGAAAGGGCAATTTTCCTGTGACACAGCAACAAGTGGATAAGCTTTTGAGAAAGGAAATGAATGACAAGGAAAGAGAACAGACTTCATTGCCAAAAGGAATTGATAGGATGACTTTGGAGAAGGTGATGGTAGTGTTGGGAAACACATCCCCTGGGTTAACTGCCGAAATAGTGGCGAAGGAAATCGGAGTGAGTAGGACTACGGCAAGGCGTTATCTTGAACACTTGATGTCTGAGGAAAAAATTGAAGCGGATTTAACATATGGCACGGTAGGACGGCCTGAAAGGGTTTATGCCATTAAGATATAAATGGATTCGCCTGGTGGCGAATCTGTTTTTGTTTGAGCAATACATAGATTTGCTTTACATATAAGGGAAGTATGATTCGAATGGGTTGAAAATAGTTAATTGTTTTCCTCATTCATTTGAGTGGATTTATTAATTTTTGAGGGGTAAAAATGATAAATGAGGAAAAAATACGTGTGAAAAGTGAAAGGATAGACAAGTATATGACATTTGTCATGCCTGCCAATTGACGTTTATGACTTCAGATGATCGGTGATTATTCCTATACTTAAGAAGAGAAAGATAGTTCGTTAAATTTAACGGGCCAAGGCGTAAATTATAGTTGCTTTAAAATGTAAGCTTACCAATCCATTTAAACACTCCACGTTTCTATATAATATTTATTAGGAGGAAGTTATGAGTAACCATAATCAAAAACAATTGAGAAAAGATGTTGCCCCTTTTGAAATGTCCAATACTAAATCAAGTGTGAAACAACTTTTAAATACATTTCCACCCTTTTTTCTATTATGGTTCTTAGCCTATCAGAGCTTATCGATCTCATATTGGCTGACCCTTGCATTTAGCGTTCTGGCTTCAGGGTTTGTGGTCAGGATTTTCATTATTTTTCATGATTGCTGTCATCAATCGTTTTTCAAAAGTAGGAAAGCGAATAATATCTTGGGTACAATCAGTGGAATCGTCACATTATTTCCGTATGAACAATGGAAGCATAGTCATTCCATACATCATGCAACCAGCAGTAATTTAAACAAACGCGGTACCGGCGATATTTGGGTCATGACCGTTGATGAATATGTAGCCGCTTCATTCTGGGGACGTCTAGCTTATCGTTTATATAGAAATCCGATCGTCATGTTTGGTTTAGGACCATTTTATCTATTCCTTGTGTCGAATCGTTTGAATACAAAAGGCGCTAGAAAGAAAGAACGTATGAATACGTATCTGACAAATGCTTCTATTTTGGTGATTTATGGTCTTTTATGCTTGGCTATCGGATGGCAGGCATTCTTGATGATCCAAGTACCGCTTCTTTTTGTAACGGGATCACTGGGCATCTGGCTGTTCTATGTACAGCATCAGTTTGAAGATTCTTATTTCGAAGAGGAATCAGAATGGGATTACGTGAAGGCTGCCATTGATGGAAGTTCTTATTATAAGCTTCCAAAGGTTTTACAATGGGTAACTGGAAATATCGGTTTCCACCACGTGCATCATCTTAGTCCAAGAGTGCCAAACTATAATCTGGAAAAAGTCCATGATTCCACACTTCCTTTGCAACAGGCAACGACAATCACTCTTGGTTCAAGCTTAAAATCGCTTCGCTTCCGCCTTTATGATAGCGAAAACAAAACGTTTGTAAGTTTTAAAGAGATTAAGCACCGTCTAAGTGATACAAAATCAAAGGTAGGAATCAATAATAAACGCCCAAGTCTTCAAGAAAAATAAATAGTTTATTAAAAAACCATTCAATTTCCATTGGATGGTTTTTTGATGAAACTCCGTAGTATATACTAAGAGTAAAAGAAAAAGAGGCAGCGCCATGCAAAGTTGGTATCATATCTTTCCGAAGAACACAGGGCTAAGCCCTTATGTCTGGATCATTTTTTGTATCCTCCCTTTTTATTTCATTTTCAAATCTTCATCTATGTTGGAGATTGTTTTTGGAATCGTCATGATCATTTTGTTTTTCATTTCATATGGCCTTTCATTCGTTTCAAAAGGATGGCCCGTATACGTTTGGACTGCGATACAAATAGTCATATCCATATCCATGACCATATTTTTCAGCTACATTTACTTTTCACTTTTTTTAGCATTCTTTATTGGGAATGTTCAAAATAAGGTTGGTTTTTTCGTATTATATTCGATTCAGTTATTAGCTACCATCGTGTCCGTCAATATTGGGTTCATCATGAAAGATCCTACCTTCTTTTCGCAATTTCCCTTTATGCTCATTTGTGTAGTAGGCGTGATTCTTCTGCCATTCAACACATATAATCGGAATAAACGGGATAGGCTGGAAGAACAACTGGAAGATGCCCATAAAAGAATATCCGAACTTGGCAAAATGGAAGAACGTCAGCGGATTGCTCGTGATTTACATGATACTCTTGGACAAAAACTTTCTTTGATTGGCTTGAAAAGTGACCTTGCTGGGAAATTGATTGATTTAAACCCGGATTCGGCTAAGAAGGAAATCAAGGATATCCGCCAAACGGCGAGGACGGCACTTAAAGAAGTACGGGAAATGGTGTCGGAAATGCGTGGGGCTAAGCTAAGCGATGAAATAATCCGGGTCAAGCAAATTTTGAAGGCGGCAGAGATAGAATTTAAATTGGAAGGCACCACGGAATTGCAAGATACCCCATTGCTTGTTGAAACGGTTTTAAGCATGTGCTTGAAAGAAGCTGTGACCAATATAGTCAAACATAGCCGTGCCGACTGCTGTAATATCGTCATCGAAGAATTACAAACAGGAGTGACGATTAAAGTACAGGATAATGGAGTGGGGCTTTCACATAAATCAGAGTTTTATAAAGGCAATGGACTTCAAGGAATGAAAGAAAGGCTTGAATTCGTTAATGGCAGCCTAGATATTAAATCAACTGAAGGAACTACACTTTACATTAGGGTTCCGAATGCTATAAAAAATAATGAATAGGTGGGATTAACTTTGATTCGAATCGTTATTGCTGAAGACCAGCGGATGCTGCTTGGTGCGCTAGGTTCTATCCTTGATTTAGAAGAGGATATGGAAGTTGTCGGAAAAGCAAGCAATGGGGAAGAAGCAATGAATCTCGTCAATCGTTTAAAGCCGGATATCTGCATTACGGATATTGAAATGCCCGTTAAAACCGGGCTCGATGTAGCGGAAGAGATTAAGAGTCAGGGCCACCAATGCAAAGTCATCATTTTAACAACTTTTGCACGTCCTGGATATTTTGAAAGAGCCAGAAAGGCAGAAGTAGGTGGGTATCTACTGAAGGATAGTCCAAGTGAGGAATTGGCAAACTCAATTAGAGTCATCATGGATGGTCGGCGCATATATGCTCCAGAGCTGGTAGATATGGCTTTTGAGGAAGAAAACCCGTTGACTGAACGAGAGAGTCAAGTGCTCAAATTGATTGCAGATGGTAAGAATACTAAGGAAATTGCCAGCCAGCTTTATCTAACTAATGGAACGGTTCGTAATTATATTTCGGTCATTCTCGATAAATTGGATGTAAGCAATCGCGTTGAAGCGATAGTAAGATTCAAGGAAAAGGGTTGGTCAAAAGATTGATTTAGGGTTTGCCAAAGAGGCAGATCCTTTTTGGCACGATGACATGGCGGTTCCGCAAGTTATAAAGAATCAAAAAAACATATGGTTGGGGTTAGGATATGATATATTAATTTTTATTCATAAGTATTGGAGGGAGATGACCATTATGCAAAAAGCTACATTTGCTGGAGGCTGTTTTTGGTGCATGGTGACACCATTTGAAGAACAACCCGGCATTGGAGGAATCGTATCCGGTTATACAGGAGGACACGTTGAAAACCCAACTTACGAGGATGTGAAGACGGGAACTTCTGGCCATTATGAAGTCGTTGAAATTACTTTCGATCCTATGTTATTTCCTTATGAAAGACTGCTGGAATTGTATTGGCAGCAGATTGACCCAACCGACGATGGCGGTCAATTCCATGACAGAGGAAGCCAGTATCGCACGGCTATCTTCTATCATAATGAAACTCAAAAACAATTAGCTATTGAAACTAAGGAACAGGTAGCAGCTAGCGGTAAGTTCAAGAAACCTATAGTAACGGAAATCCTGCAGGCCCAAACCTTTTATCCGGCTGAAGAATATCATCAAGGCTATCATAAGAAAAACAAAGATGAGTACAAAGCGGACCGTGCGAAATCAGGACGCGATGAATTCATTGATCAACATTGGATTGGTAAATAAAAGTACAAAAGAACCGGATGTGTTTTCACACCCGGTTCTTTTTTCAATTTTGATTCTTTCTTCAAGTAAGTATATTCGTTGTTAATAAGGGTGATCCAACAGAATTTCTAAAGATTCTTCTTTATCGGTAGTATATGGGACAGTTGGCGCGAAAAAGGACATAGAGCATAAGGTAGTGGATTGCTGGGAATCCGCCCCCTATTAATTGAAGTTCTACAGTATCGATAGTTAAGGAACATAAAACAGGGAAGTCACCTCTCTTTAATCTGTATAGATAGAAGCAGGGCTTTTTTTCTCTATAAAATTGTTTTTGTCATACGATTTAACGAGAAGGGTTCAATTTCTCATGATATTTTCATTTTTCTTCAGTACACTAAGGGGTAGGTGGTGTTAAATAATGAATAAAAGAATTTTAATTATAGAAGATGAAGAAAAAATCGCGAGGGTCATACAGCTGGAACTGAACCATGAGGGTTATCAAACTGAATCGGCTTTTACCGGAAAAACAGGTTTGGAAAGGGCTGAAGCTGAAGAGTGGGATTTAATCTTATTAGATGTGATGCTACCCGAGTTGAATGGCATAGAAGTACTTAGGCGTTTTAGAAAAAAGAATGGTCACACACCAGTCATCCTCTTAACAGCCAGGGATGCTATACCTGATAAGGTGAACGGCCTGGACCATGGTGCGAATGATTATGTAACGAAACCATTTGAAATAGAAGAACTACTTGCCCGGATTCGTGCTTGTTTTCGGATGAATGTACGGGGGAGCCAATCAGAAGGAAAAGCGGATGACCTTAAGGTCCATGATCTGCAATTGAACCTTGGTACAAGGGACATTTTGAGACAAGGCAAAAGGATCGAGCTGACTTCCCGCGAGTTCGACTTGCTAGTTTATCTTTTGCAAAATAAAAATCAAGTACTGTCGAGAGACCAAATCCTGACCCATGTATGGGGGTATGATTTTGTAGGGGATACGAATGTGGTTGATGTGTATATTCGTTATTTACGTAAAAAAATTGATTATCCTTTTGATTTGCAGCTCATACATACCTATCGAGGGGTAGGATATAGCTTGAAGGAGCCAGTATGAAGATCCGGACGAAAATCCAATGGTATTCTAGTCTTTTTTTAATCCTCATGCTGGTAGTGCTGAGTATCATCGTTTTAACCGCCTTTCTTTGGATTTCCGTTGAGAGGGAACAGGATATGCTTGAAAATCAGGCTTCGTTAATCGAAGAAAATGTCCAGGCGAAGGATCTATTCTCCGGCAATTCTAGCTTGGTAGAGCCATATAC
>NZ_JBFUIB010000217.1:0-5975 GCF_056402095.1 Peribacillus sp. P4_C12 | reverse complement strand
GGGCTATCACACCGTTGATGCCTGCGTTAGCGAATACGAAATCAATTTTCCCGAAATGGTCGAAGGCTACCTGGTATGCCTTTTCAACTTGATCGGCTTTAGAAACATCGGTTTTGACGATTAAAGCCTCTCTACCAAGGGATTCTACTTCTTCCTTTACCTTTTCGGCATTTTCAACTGTCCGATCAAAAAAGACAATATTTGCACCGTTTTCAGCTAGCTTTAGTGCAGCGCCACGGCCAATTCCTGATCCGCCACCCGTAATTATTGCGACTTTATTTTTCATTAAATCTGTCATAAACTTCACACGCTCCTTTTTAGTTTTCTTTCCCGAATAGGTAGTATGTAGAAACATCATGGCAGTAGTAATATAGAAAGATTATAAAGGAAAATTACCTGAAAAATCCAATTTAAACAGTCGTTGGTCGTCATTTTACTTTTTTTTTTAGTGAATTGTCTGTATATTGAGGACATAATAAGTTAGTTTGAAAGGGGATATGATGATGATACGTTTAGGAGTAATAGGAACAAACTGGATCACTGAGCGATTTTTAGAGGCAGCAAAGCTTGTGGAGGAGTTTTCTTTAACCGCTGTTTATTCACGTACAGAAGAGAAGGCTAAGGAATTTGCCGGAAAATATGGAGTTCATACAATATTTACAAATTTAGAGGAAATGGCCGCAAGCGATGAGATTGATGCTGTATATATTGCAAGTCCTAACTCTCATCACAGCAGTCAGGCAGTGTTATTTTTAGATAATAAAAAGCATGTGTTATGTGAAAAACCATTAGCTTCGAATGCAGTGGAAGTTAAGAAGATGATTGCCGCTGCCAAAAAAAATGAAGTGCTATTAATGGAAGCAATGAAATCAACAGTAATGCCTAACTTTGAAAGTATCGAGAAAAATATTAGTAAAATAGGTACCATACGGCGATTTTCAGGAGGCTATTGTCAATATTCATCACGCTATGACGCGTATAAAAAAGGCACAGTTTTGAATGCGTTCAATCCGGAATTTTCAAGCGGCGCATTAATGGATTTAGGGATTTACGTCATTTACCCACTTGTTGTACTGTTCGGTAAACCAAATAAGATTCAGGCAACAGGAACATTGCTTGAATCAGGGGCAGATGGACAGGGAACCATATTACTTTCCTATGACGAAATGGAAGCGGTCGTAATGTATTCGAAAATTACGGAATCCAACCAGCCATCTGAAATACAAGGCGAACATGGAAGTATTCTCATTAATAAGATTTCCGGACCCGAAGCAGTAGATATCCATTATCGGGATGGTTCTAGGGAAAGTATTTCGGTTAAGCAGGACATGCCTTCCATGTATTATGAAGTTAAAGAGTTTGTTGAATTGATTCATCAGGGTAAAATAGAATCGGATAAAAATTCATTCGCGAATTCACTATTGACTATAGAAATCATGGATGAAGCAAGAAAGCAAATTGGCATCGTTTTTCCTGCTGACCGTTGATAAGCATTTAAATAGACACGGTCTTGGAAGAAGAGTATAAATGGATGTTACAGATATCCTTTAATTGGGTAGAATTTTAGTACATAGATAATATTTATGTTGGAGGAATGGATATGAAATGCAAAATTAACCGTAATGCAGCAAAAGTTTTACAAAATATGTTGAGCAGTGAAGAAGCCGAAGGCAAAATGATTCGAGTATATATCACGCATATGCATGGTGATCATGCTCACTATGAGATGAAACTTGATACGCCGACAGAACATGACGAAATTGTCAAAACAGATAAAGATATAGATATTTTGCTTGATTCACGTGAGGAATTTCTGGATGGGGTATGGATTAAATATTTTTACGTTCCGGAAGAAGGTTTTGAAATTACTAATCCTTCGAAAGAACCTCACGGGCATCACCACCATTAAGAAAAAAAGGGGAGAATGGCATGAATCAAAAATACGAAAAGATCTTTCAACCTTATAAATTTTCTTCAGGGGTAGAAGTGAAAAACCGTATCATGATGGCTCCGATGACAACTTATTCTTCGGATGATCATGGCTTTATAACCGAAGATGAACTGGCTTATTATGCGGAACGCTCGGCAGGTGTTGGTGCGGTGATTACGGCTTGTGCTTATGTAATAGCTGGCGGAAAAGGGTTTCCAGGTCAATTTAGTGTAGATGATGATTTATTTATCCCTTCTTTGAGAAAATTGGCTGAGACGATTCAAGCTAAAGGGTCAAAAGCAATTTTACAAATATATCATGGTGGTCGGCAAAGTCCACCCGAATTAGTACCTGATAACCAACCTGTTTCCGCGAGTGCGATTGCTTTCAAACAAGATGCACCGGTACCACGGGAAATGTCGGAAAACGAAATTCAGGACGTTATTATGGCATTTGGAGAAGCAACTAGAAGAGCCATCGAAGCAGGATTTGATGGCGTAGAAATTCATGGGGCCAATACGTATTTGCTTCAACAATTCTTTTCGCCACACTCGAACCGTCGGACAGATAAATGGGGAGGAACTCTAGGGAAACGATTGATTTTTCCGCTTACCCTTGTAAACGAAGTGGAAAAAACAGTGGCTGAGCATGCGAAAAAGCCATTTATTATCGGCTACCGCATTTCTCCTGAAGAGGGCAGCAATCCTGGAATCACTTTGGATGACACGCTCCAGTTCGTCGATAGACTAGCTAATCAAAACTTAGATTATCTACATATATCGGTAGGTCATTTCTGGAATGGTTCATTCCGTGAAAGTGATAGGACAAAATCCCGAATCGTTAAAATTCATGAAAAGGTTGGTAATCGTATCCCGATAGTCGGTGTAGGCTCCCTACACACACCGGAGGAAGTAGCAGAAGCTATGGAAACAGGCGTGCAATTTATCGCCCTCGGTCGAGAACTGCTTATGGAACCGCATTGGATTGAAAAAATCAGGGCAGGAAAAGAAATTGAAATACGTACGACTCTTTCCAAGAAAGATCAGGATGAACTTGTCATTCCAGATCCACTTTGGGAGAAGTTGATTAATAGAAAAGGTTGGCTTCCGGTAGTAGAGTAAGTGTAAAAAGCATTAGAAATATATAATTCCTTAAATCCGTCCTCTCTTTATTGAGGACGGTTTTTTGTATGGGCAACTTATGCATAGATGGTCTCAATGGGTTGGAATGTACAGGTTCCTTTTCCTAGAAAATAAGCATTCCAATAAGATATATGTTGAGGAAGGCAATTAAAATAGTATTTCGACTACATTTGAACTTGCCTAAACAAATGATACGGGCATCCGTAGCTCATTTTGTGAATTAACCCAACAATCAGTATCCCTAGAGTTACAGATAATCAGACTTATTCCTTTCAAACGGAAAATATCTCTCTAATGGATAAATCTATTTAATATATGCCGAAGAATTGGTAATTAGTCGAACATTCCAATTCCCTGCATAGTAGTCATTACTTCCGGCTTCAAAATAACTAGTCTGGACGTATCGTCCCAGTTTGTAATATAAACGTAAAAATATGTAAACAAATGTTAACTTTACTAGTAATGTACAAGTAGACAAGATATCATCAGACATCAAAGAACTGGAAAAAGAACTGCTTGAATTAAAACCGTTATTGGATCAGCTCGATGATCAGCAATTAAAATTTGCTGCAAAACAGCTGTCCGTTCGAGGAGGGTCTTTATTAAGCATCATTACTATGCTCACCTAAATATTTTCCTCGTTCAACAAAAAAGACCTGAATTGGTCTTTTTTTGTTTTGATTTAATAAAATTCACATCAGGGGAATCACCATTTTGAACAAACTATCTAAATATGAGTAGATAACTGATTTTACTTGCCTATAATATTTTGGTTAAAAGTCTTATCCATGAACAGTGGTTGTCCACTAATAATTTTGGCCGGAGTAATATTCGTGGTCGTATGCCCACTAATGGGAATGTCCACACAATTGCGTTTCTAATCCTTAAGGATGATAGGAATACCGGAATATGAAGTTGACTATGAGTAGAACATTTATTTGAATTATTTTTGGTTGAAATAGCCTTATAAATCTTTTTTCGATAAAGATGAAGGATATAAGGGAATGGAAAAAGAAGAACTTAAGTAACTATAACTATAAGAAGAGGTGAGAGTGTATGATTGGATCAATCGTAACGACGGCAAAAGGACATCTTCAAGGTACTATGGAAAACGATGTATGCGTTTGGCGTGGAGTCAGGTATGCGAAAGCGCCAATTGATGCTTTGCGTTTCCGCTCGCCGGAGCCAGTTGAAAAATGGAGCGGTGTCTTGGATGCAGTGGATTTTGGTGCCGTTCCGCCACAGCCGATGGATCGGGCTGTAAGAACAGGAATGGCTGGCAATGAAAAAATGGATGAGGATTGCTTGTTCCTGAATATTTGGTCACCAAGAGCTGATGATAAGAAGCGCCCGGTCATGGTATGGATTCCTGGTGGGGTATATATAACGGGAGCTGGATCTATTGATATGTACAATGGACATTTGTTGGCTAAGAATGGAGACGTAGTCGTGGTAAGCATCAACTATAGGTTAGGTGCACTTGGATATTTGGATTTTACTGAGTTGACAGATGATGGAGAACCATTTGAAACCAACTTAGGCTTACGTGATCAAGTGGCATCTTTGAAATGGGTGAAAGAGAATATTGAAGCCTTTGGYGGCGACCCTGAGAATGTTACGATATTTGGCGAATCAGCTGGAGGAAATGCCGTAACGACCTTACTTACTGTACCTTCAGCGAGAGGTCTTTTTAAACAGGCTATTGCAGAAAGTTCTGCTCCAACATCTGTTTACGGAAAAGCATTTGCACGACAATTCAGTGAAAAATTCCTGGATATCTTGGGAATTGGCAAGAATGAAATCCATCGATTAAAAACACTTCCAGTTCAAGAAATTGTCGCCGCCTCTTACCAACTCTTACAGGAAAACTCACAAGCTATGCCTGGTTCCCTATCTTTTGGACCTGTCGTTGATGGTGACTTCCTGCCTGATTATCCACTAGATTCGATTCGGTCCGGAAAAGCAAAGGGGATACCCTTGCTTATAGGAACAAATAGAGACGAAGCGACATTATTTGAACAAATGGATCCCCCTTTAATCCCAACTAATGAAGAGATGATTCATAAAATGTTCGAAAATACTGATCCAGAGGCGAAAGAGCGAATTACGAATGCTTATATGAACTTCCCTAAAAAGGAAGCGGCGCTTGGCATTGGCCGTGATGCGACTTTCCATATTCCTTCCGTTTGGTATGCGGAGGCGTACAGTCGTTTTGAAAAAACGTGGATGTATCGTTTTGATTATAAAACGCCGGCACTGCGTTTAAGCAAATTAGGGGCGACCCATGGAATGGAAMTTCTATTTGCCTTCCAGACATTCGACTCGGCATTGGGCAAACGGATTACTTCTTATGGATCCAAAACAGCAGCGCTTAAGG
Source organism: Peribacillus sp. P4_C12 (assembly GCF_056402095.1). Classification (NCBI taxonomy): domain Bacteria; kingdom Bacillati; phylum Bacillota; class Bacilli; order Caryophanales; family Bacillaceae; genus Peribacillus; species Peribacillus sp. P4_C12. The sequence continues at coordinate 526 of NZ_JBFUIB010000217.1, read as the reverse complement.
TTTCCCAAAGGATTCAAGGTCATTGGGTTAACTTTGCGAAATATGGAAACCCAAATCCCGAAGAAGGGGAAATCTGGCCGAAATATGATGAAAACAACCACTACACTATGATTTTTGATAAAAAGGATTATATTGAAAAAGATCCTAACAGAATGATAAGGTTGGCCTGGGAGGGAGTAGGGATTTACAAGTGAAATATAGTGGTAAGGAAGAAAGGGCGGACAAAATGGATATAAAAAATTTTATGTCTACAAAAGAGTATGCGAGAACTTTGGATCAGCAAGATGCCCTAGTTTCATACAGAGAGGAATTCTATTTGAATCCCGGAATGATTTATTTGGATGGGAACTCATTGGGACTTTTATCGAAGCGGGCGGAAAAAAGCTTAATGAGGTCATTGGAAGACTGGAAAAGGTTTGGGATAAATGGGTGGATGGAGGGCGCTGAGCCTTGGTTTTACTTTTCTGAGAGATTGGGAGAGTTGAGTGCCCAATTGGTAGGGGCTGCAGGGGATGAAGTGATAATG
>NZ_JBFUIB010000216.1:0-5975 GCF_056402095.1 Peribacillus sp. P4_C12 | reverse complement strand
TTCTATCAGCAGCCATTGTATACTGAATCAGGTCGTTCGTGCCTATGCTAAAGAAATCGACTTCCTTAGCAAAAATGTCTGCCATAACCGCAGTTGATGGAATTTCAACCATGATTCCGACCTCAATTTTCTCAGCAACTTGGACACCATTATCAAGTAATTCTTGCTTCACTTCTGCCAAGATGGCTTTAGCCTCCCGGAATTCAGACAATGTAGCAATCATCGGAAACATGATCTTTAAGTCTCCGTAGATACTTGCCCGAAGCAGGGCACGAAGCTGGGTCCGGAAAATCTCTTGCTCATTTAAACAGAGACGAATCGCGCGGTATCCAAGGAATGGATTCATTTCCTTAGGAAGCTGTAAATATGGCAACTCTTTGTCTCCGCCTATATCAAGCGTTCTGACGACAACAGACTTTCCTGCCATACCTTCCAGTACAGTTTTGTATGCTTCGAACTGCTCTTCTTCACTTGGAAAGTCATTTCTGCCCATATAAAGAAACTCCGTCCGATATAAGCCGATTCCTTCACCGCCATTTTGGCGAACACCTTCTAGGTCCTTAGGCGTGCCGATATTGGCAGCCAGTTCAACATGATGACCGTCTTGTGTAACCGTTTGTTCATGAACTAGCTTCGCCCACTCAGCTTTTTGTGAAGCATAGGCTTCCTGGGCCTCTTCATAGCGTTTCACGAGTTCAGGGGTAGGATTAATATGCACTTCACCCTTCAAGCCATCTACAATGATCAAATCGCCATTTACAATGGAATCGGTTACCGATTTAGCCCCAACAACAGCGGGGATTTCTAATGAACGTGCCATAATTGCTGAATGAGATGTACGTCCACCGATATCGGTCGTAAATCCTTTAACGTAAACTGGGTTCAATTGAGCTGTATCAGAAGGCGTCAAATCCTCAGCAATGATGATCACTTCTTCAGCAATCATGCTAGGATTTGGAATATGTACGCCTAAAAGATGCGACAGCACCCGTTTCGTAACGTCACGAATATCTGCAGCACGTTCCTTCATATATTCATTATCCATTTGTTCAAACATAGTAATGAACATGCTTGCAGTTTCATGTAAAGAAAACTCAGCATTGACGTTTTCCGATTGAATTTTATCCTGAATTGGAGTTATAAGTTCCGGATCAGCCAATACAAGTAGGTGTGCGTCAAAAATGGCAGCCTTATCTGCTCCTAAATCCTGTTCGGCTTTATCCCTTATTACTTTTAATTCAACTGTTGATTTTTGAATAGCTTCCTTAAAACGGGATATTTCCGCCTCGACATCTTCTATGCTTCTTTTTTCAACTGATAATTCTGGTTCAATTAGTCGATAGGCTTTAGCGATGGCTATTCCGTTAGAAGCTGCTATTCCACTTATCAAAGTGGACATTATTCTGCTAATCCTTCTCTGTTCAATGTGTCAGTTAGTGTTTTAAGAGCATCATTTTCATCGCTTCCTTCAGCAGAAATAGTAATTTCTGCTCCTTTACCAATACCTAGAGACATTACACCCATAATAGACTTAAGGTTCACTTTTTTCTCTTTATGTGCAAGGTTAATTTCTGAATCAAACTTTCCGGCAGCTTGTACAAGCAATGTAGCTGGACGAGCATGTATACCTGTTTCTGCAGTTACTGTAAATGTTTTTTCTACCATATAAATCAATCTCCTTTAAGATAAAATAACAAAAAATAGGTTATGTAAGTGGTATTCCCTATTCGGTTAGAAAAAGTAACGAAAAAAGAAATGCCCTCTTCCTTTTCAGAATAGCATTATCATACCCAACAAACAAACCAAAACTATCTAGTACCTAAAAAATAGTACAAAAATATGGATAGAACTGCAACTATTACTTTGCAGGTTCCTTAATGTTTAAATGGATAGCTGTGCATTTTTGGTAAAAAAAGCTCTAAAACTCAGCATAATGAAAAGAATCACAGTTAACGAAACACTGCCGAGAATACCAATAAGTATGGCAATTTGGTACTCAATTGCGATGAGTGGACTGATCCCCGACAGAATTTGCCCTGTCATCATTCCTGGAAGGAAAATAATTCCCATACCGAGCATATTATTCAGGGTGGGCAGCACGGCTGAATCAAATGCTGCATCGACATATTTTTTGACCGCTTTTGCTGGAGTGACTCCAAGCATCAACATTGCTTCTACCTTTTCACGATTACTAGTAATCCCGTCATGCAGGTTTTTTAACGCTAATGTAACTCCAGTCATCGCATTCCCGACAATCATTCCTGCAATCGGGATAAAATACCGCGGCTCATACCATGGAGTGAAATGAATGACGACTAGATTAAAATAAAACAAAGCGGCCAAGGGGCCTGTCAGCATACTAAGAATAACCATTCGTTTGATTTTCTTATTAAGCGTAAATGATATTTGCTTAAAAATATTATGGATTGAGAAAAGGGACATCGCACATAAAAACCCTATAGAAAGTAATGGGTTTGGATTTTCAAATATATACGTCAATACATAACCGGCGAGAATGAGTTGGACCGTCATCCGAACCGTAGCGAGAATGATTTGCCACGATTTTATTATAAGAAACATTCGTCATAGTAGATAGTAAAGTTTGTAAAAACTTGATGAGTTTTCATTTTCTTTCCCATTTTAATAGGTTAGTATTATTCCTGCCCACATATCCATGACTACATGGAAAATATCTTTGAACTGGAGGCTTAATAATGAACCGTAATTCCTTTTCTCATTCTTATCTGCATGTGCTTCTCCTGATTGCCATCTGCATGATCACTTTAGTTGGCTGCCAGGAGGTATCAGATAACTTAACTAATGAATCAACTAAACAAGAGGATTCGACGTCCAATTCAGACACAAAATCCAGCAGCGATTCTTCAAATGAAGAAAAAGGCAAGACGTTCACGGCCAAGATTGTCAGGGTCATCGACGGAGATACAGTAAAAATTAAACTACCGAGTGGAAATGAAGAAACGGTCAGGCTTCTATTAATAGATACACCAGAAACCGTACATCCCTCTAAGCCTGTTCAGCCTTTTGGACCTGAAGCAAGCAAGTTCACCAAAGAGTTAATGCCTGCAGGCTCGGAAGTCGAAGTAGAAACCGGCATCAGTGAGAGAGATAAATATGGACGGCTGCTGGCCTATTTTTATGTAGATGGAAAAATGGTGAATAAACTCCTGCTTGAAAAAGGACTAGCCCGTGTCGCCTATGTTTATGCCCCGAACACAAAATATATTGATGAATTAGAGGGTATTCAGAAACAAGCCCAAAAAGAAGAAATAGGCATCTGGTCGATAGAAAACTATGCAACCTCAAAAGGATTTGATGATTCGAATACTGAAGTAGTAACAGAGAAAAAGAACGCTAAAAGCTCATCTTGCAGTAAACCTGAAATTAAAGGTAATATAAATTCTAAGGGCGATAAAATCTATCACATACCTACTGGCCAATATTACGAAATAACTAAACCAGAAGAACTTTTTTGTACCGAACAAGACGCTCTAAATGCTGGATTCCGTAAATCGCAGCGTTAACAAAATACATCACCCTGAATTTTTTTTGCTAGATCTCACCTAAAATACAAAAGGTTAAATGGGTACATATCTGTTCTTAGTATTAGTTCCCGCTAGGTAAAATTCCAGACTAATCTTCAACTTCTCGAGAAAGTTGACCACTATCTATTACTAACTTTTATAATTAATAGTGAGAAAATTATCTGGTAAAAGAAAAGAACAGCCTCATATGTTTACGGCTTTACTTTGAATGAAGATGAAAAGTCATCAACCGGATCTGAAAACCTGTCGGAAAATGAATTAGTAAATTTATTTAACACATCCAAGCATTTGGATGTGTTTTTATTTGATCATCCCGAACATACAAAAATCCTTACAATACTTATAAATTTCACTTGATTAAATTACTATTTAAATTCATAAAACTCATCTTTTATTTCATCCATTTTCCCATTAGGCTATTTCGCTATTGTTGGGAGAATTACTTAAGGTAAAAGCACCCGGGAATACATGTAAAGTGCACTTTTCCAAAGGTGTAGCCTAATGGAAGATTTCTCAGCTGTAACGGTTGAATTCACCCCTATGATTCATCACATTATCCGCTCTCTCTCAATCTATAAAAATAAGGATGATTTTTTTCAAATTGGTTTGATTGCCTTATGGGAGTCATATGAGAAGTTCAATGAAGAAAACGGAAAATTCTCGAACTTTGCATATACCGTAATAAAAGGCAGGATCATTAACGAGCTAAAGCGTCATCATAAATATGAAACACATACCAGGCCATTTGATTCCGCTATCCTTGAAGTTAAGGACCGTTTTACCATACATGAAGAGGCTTTCGTTTTAGAAAATATCTTAATCTATACGGAAACCTTGACACTAAACCAGCAACGGTGGCTACTCCAGACATTTATTGGGAATAAAACCATATCCGAAATTGCTGATATGTATCAGGTAACCACTGCAGCCGTCAAATCATGGCGTAAATCCGCCCTCCTTAAATTAAGAAAAAAAACGGATTTTTCTTGGTAAATAGGACAAGGGGTGGCTCATCATACTGAGCCACCCCTAATATCCATTCCCTTAACTTCTCGCTTCTTCTAAATAAGTATAAATTATTTCACCGTTATGCTGGGCATTTCCTCGAAAATGTTTAAAGTCTTCTCTTTTCACAAGCACTTCACGAAAACCTAAAAAGTCTTCCTTTTTTATCCTGAATTCATCCATTTCACGGTTTGCCAATTTATCAAGTACATCTTTCGCTTCTTGAGCATCCATTCTAATATCCTCCTTAATTTTTAAACGTTTCAATAATAATCAGACAGGAGAAATTCCGTTTCTATTTTAACATAAGCCTAACTCTAAATATAAATTAGATTTTTTTGTTCCTTACTTTACTACATTATTCTTTACGAAACACCCAAAATAGTGCAAACTGTATAGTAAAATATCATAATGTAAATTGATTGGCATTTTAAATACCACCTATTTACATACAGGTTGGCATAGCTGCGCTTACATAAGATACCAAAATATGCCATATCATTACTACTGCTTTATTCAATTTTTACTTTCTTTAAAAGTTCAACCTACTGCTCTGCCGACCGAAGAGATATCTAATTCTCTTACTTGCACTCCCCAGGTCAAAATCTAAACGGCAAGATGTTCGAATAATCCAATTACTCCATAGTTACTTTTTGATCATTGAAAATGAAATGGGAAAGGATGATTACCATGAAGAAAGCGGAAGTCGGAAATATCATTGAATTTAGAGAAGGCTTACAAGGAATCGTCGAGAAAGTGAACGAGAACTCAGTAATCGTGGACGTCACGTATATGGAAAATTACCGTGATTTAGAACTTGAACAGAAAACGGTCGTCAATCATAAGAACTATAAAATCATAGGGTAATTTAACGTAATCAAACGGAATGGTTTCTCAAACCATTCCGTTTTCAATTTAGTTAATTAATAATTCGTTCAAATCTGTTATTTTTTGTAACTTTTTTTCATTTCATACCGTCTATATATAAAATTTGATTCGTCACCAGACCTTTGGAAGGCATGAAATCACTTAACACACATTAGAAAACATTCAAGAAAGTTGAGGAAAAAAGATGACTAATTGGACACCTTATTTAGGTGGAGCCACATTGGCTGCATTTCTGCTGACTGGCTGTGGGACTACCACAGATGACAAGACGGCTGAGCCACAGGAAGATTCAGTGAAGGAAGAGAACAAAGGCGGTGCTTCTAATGGCAATGATAGCAGTTCCGACCATAACAACAAAGTAAGACTAATGGAACAAAATCTGCAATATACAAGTAATGGGCAGGCTAAAGAAGAAACAGCTTTCTTAAAAAATAGCGATAATCAACCATTCAGCCTCTATGTTCTGCAGCAATATAAGTTAAGTGCTGAGAAACCAGGTAAAGATATAGTATTCCTAAC
>NZ_JBFUIB010000215.1:0-6014 GCF_056402095.1 Peribacillus sp. P4_C12 | reverse complement strand
CGCTACCATCGGAAAGACATTTTCTTTTTGTTTAACACGGAAATCAATTAATACCGGTCCATCAATTGCTAGCGCTTCATCGAGGCAGTTGCTTGCTTCTTCTTCCGTAGTTACTTTGAATCCCGGAATTCCATAAGCATCAGCCAATTTCACGAAATCAGGGTGCGATTGGAAAATGCTGTGTGAAAAACGGTTATCATGAAAGAGTTCCTGCCATTGTCTTACCATTCCAAGTGCTCCATTATTAACGATGATAATTTTGATTGGTAGATTCATTTCAGCAATAACCGAAAGTTCCTGAAGGCACATCTGGAAGCCACCATCTCCGGATATTGAAAGTACTGTCGCTTTCGGATCTGCAAGTTGCGCCCCGAGTGCGGAAGGTAATCCAAAGCCCATCGTGCCAAGTCCCCCGGAAGTGACCCAAGAATTTGGTTTGTTAAACGGATAGTATTGCGCTGCCCACATTTGATGCTGTCCAACATCCGTCGTAACAATGGCTTCTCCATTCGTTTTTTCATGAAGCATTTGGATGACTCGCTGAGGTTTCAGCACGCCTTCTTCCTGTGTATAACGCAATGGGAATTCTTCATTCCATTTAGTCAGCTGTGTGGTCCATTCTTTAATATCCGGCATTTTACCACTTTGCCCAATCAACTCGGTTAGGGCTTCTTTCGCACTGCCGACTACCGGAATCTTTGTTGGTACATTTTTGCCGATTTCTGCTGGATCAATATCGATATGGGCAACCGTTGCATGCTGTGCGAATTTTGCTAAATTCCCAGTCAATCGGTCATCGAATCTGGCACCGATATTGATTAATAGATCACATTTTGATAACGCCATATTTGCTGCAAAACAGCCATGCATACCGCCCATTCCGATAAAAAGCGGATGGTCAGCCGGAAAGCCGCCAAGACCAAGTAGAGTGTGAACAACTGGAATCCCTTGCTGCTCGACGTATTCCTTTAATAGATGGGATGCCTTTGCATGCAGGACACCTGCCCCAGCAAGAATGACCGGTCTTTTCGCTCCACTTACCGCTTCAACGAGCTTTCTAATTTGCAAATAATTCGGCTTCGTCGTCGGCTGATAACCAGGGAGATCCATTACAGGCTCATCATCCGTTGATACTCCTTCTAAAATGGCCATATCTTTCGGAATATCGATCAAAACTGGACCCGGTCGGCCGCTTGAAGCGATATAAAAAGCTTCTTTTATAATACGTGGGAGGTCTTCCGGCTTTCTTACTTGATAGTTGTGTTTTGTAATTGGGGTTGTAATCCCTAGTACATCAGCTTCTTGGAAAGCATCTGTACCAATTACACTAGTAGCAACCTGACCTGAAATAACAACAAGTGGTAAAGAGTCAATCATTGCATCCGCTAAACCGGTAACAATGTTTGTTGCTCCTGGACCGGATGTGACTATGACCACCCCCGGCTTGCCGGTAATCCTGGCGTATCCTTCTGCTGCATGGATTGCGCCTTGCTCATGTCTTGTCAAAATATGAAAAAGCTCTGAACTGTATAGCTTGTCATAAATCGGCAATACAGAACCACCCGGATAACCAAAAATGACTTCAACATTTTCCTTTTTCAATGCATCCATCAGGAATTCGGCACCACTATATTGTGTCTTTCCACCTTTCCGATCAGCCACTACTGCTTTTTGTGTCATACGTAAAGACCTCCTCCACTTTCTCACTTGATATTTTTTCTTAAAATTCGGAATTTTCTGCTTTTTTAGCATACAAAAAAGCCTCCCCACCCCAAATGTACTTGCACTCTGCAAGTTAAAGGGGTGAAAAGGCTTGATAAGCCACTCCACGGTACCACCCTTTTTCGCACGAACTTCCATGCGCACTTTGAATAGTCTACACTATTCTCTGTTTTGGTAACGGGTACTGGTACGCACCCGTTCAGCTCTACTAGTCTGACGTTCAAGCCGAAACTCCAAGGTGAGTTCATCTTTCGGGACAATACCGGTTCTCAGCAACCCGGCTCTCTGTGAATGCCTTGTAAAAAGACTACTTATCCTCTTCAATGCTTTTCGCATAATTCATATTTTTAGAAACGCTTATGTTTGATGTCTTGTATTTGTGATTATCTTACTTGTATTTCGGGTACTAGTCAACAGGTTTTTAAAGAATTTTTTGATAATTCTAAATTGCAAGKTTTACTGTATACGCTTACATACCTACTATTATCCCATTCTCTAAATAAATAAATTGTATTTATTTATTTTAAAAAATGTTAAATATTCTATATTTTCAAATTACAAATCAATTTAAAGATTTTTCTCAAGGACCTTCATAAAAGCAAATAACTTATTTCGCGAATTTTACCCAATATCCCTTTTTCCTGTAAATTATGTTTTTTCTGAAAGGCGATTACTGCTTTTTTTGTTTTCGCATAAAATCAAATTTCACATCATAACATCTGTTTTTAGTTTATTAGTATAAATACATAGAAAAAGGCTGAATACATAGGATAATGGATGAATAATCATGTTCATCCTCCTCGTATCAGCCCTTTAATTATTTAGCTAAAACATCCTCGTAATCGGCATTTTTTTCAAATTGTTTTTGAACGAATGTACATACCGGAACGACTTTTAGTTTTTCTTCACGTGCAAACTCAATTACCTTTTCAACAAGAGAATTACCTACCTTCTGCCCGCGAAGCTTGTCAGACACAACAGTATGGTCCACCGTGATTTCATTATCACCTGATTTATAAAACGTAATTTCCGCCAATTTCTCGCCAGATTCCGCGACAAAAAAAGAACCTTCACCTTTTTGGATATCCACCATTTTGATGACCTCCTTTTATATCCCTTTATCATATCTCACAAAATGAAAATTAAACAAATATTTAAAACTAAATTAAGATTGAACCGTCCAAATCACATCTTTTTTTCGATAAACACTTAACACAATACCGAAAATAAAAGAATTCAACAACGTACCAGAAACTCCATAAGAGATAAAAGGGAGCGAAACACTAACAATCGGGAGAACCCCAAATGACATCCCCAAGTTGATGAATACCTGCATGGCAAACATAGCCAGGCCCCCGGAAATCAAAAGGGTTCCATAATCATCCTTAATGTTCGTTAATATGAAAAACATTCGAAAGATACAAAGTAATAGAATTCCACTTAATAACAGAGCAAAGATCCAGCCCAATTCATAGGTCAACGAAGTCAGGATTAAGTCGGGAGATCCTTCTGGAAAATAGATTTCCACCTGCTGGGTACCGCCGAATAAACCAGCATTCCCAATAAGTTCTTTTACTCTCACATATAAATACTCCATTCCGCCCCCATACTTTTCAGGTGCAATGAATGAATAGATTCTCGCCAGTTGGTATTCTTTCAACGGAAACCTATAAAACGTTGCTGCAGCTATTCCGATCATCGCACTCGCAAAAAGGATCATTTTCTTTTTGTCCAAACGTGTTTTCAAAATCATTGTAGAAACCATAACGAAATAGATTACGATGCTTGGCCAGTTAACAGCTCTGTATAATAAAAGCATTGGAAAAAAGAAAAGAAGTCCAACTAAGAACATATTGATTCTCTCATTCCGGAGAATTCCTGCCCATCCAAGGAGAAAAAGGGGAAGCGTTATTAAAATATCACTGTAAAAAAAGCCTAGATTTAGACTAGGCATTCCGTTAACCGTAGGCCCAAACTCTGATGTAAATAAAACCACCGAACAACCTAAACCATAAAATACCCATCCAAATTTAGACAATTTCGTATAATCCATAAACATGACTGCACCAGCAACACCTAAACCAAGAAGGCAGCCGACCAATTTAGCATAGAAAGAATAATAATAGGACTCTGAACTTAATACCAACAGTGGAATGAAACCAAGAGACATCACCAATAAAAATAAAGCTGTCAAACGCCAGTCTACTTTCGGCCTGTGCAACCGATTTAACTTTTGGCCGATTGTAATCGGGCTTCCCATCTGTTGAACGGACTTCACTTCGGCCTCTTCTTCTGTGTACCCTTGTTTCTTTAGAGCCTCAGTTGACTGCTTCAGATGGAATTCTAATTCCGCTGTTACGAATCGCTTTGCCTCTTTGGAACAGATGAACTGTTTTACTTCATAAAGAAATTGTTCTTTTTTCATCATTTCACCCCTCTAAAACCGTTTGTAAGATGTAAGAGCCTGCATTTTGTTTAGATTCTGACTTTGCGAGCATTCGGCGCCCTTTATTACTAAGGCAGTATGATTTCTTCTCCGTCTGTTCCCATTTGGCCTCAATGAAACCCCTCTGTTCCAAGTCATGCAGCATCGTATACAAAATTCCCTCCTGCTCGGTGAATTTTTCAATGCCCCGCCTTATTAAGGATGACATAATCTGATAACCGCTTTGTTCCTCCTGGAGAATTCGAAAAATGGCGATCATTACTTCCTCATCACTTTCCTTTGCCTGAACAAGTCGCTGTTTAATAGCCGTCTTTTGTTTGTCAGTAAACTTTACATCAGCAAAAACAGTTCTTTTCATTGCACGTTTGAGCTGATTCAATTTATCTTCCATCGTTATCCCCCTCCAGCTTCTCTTTTAGCATCGCTTTCGCCCTCCGCATCCGGGTTTTTATTGTACCTTGGCTGATTCCCGTCATTTCGGAAATTTCTTTTATCGATAACTCTTGAAAATAAAATAAATAAATCACTTCCCTGTATTTTATCGGCAGATTCATCAGGGTATGAGAAAGCATTTGATCCTCATCAAGCTTAAGAATAGTTTCTTCCACACTCACTGTTGCCTGTGGCTCCACCCGCTCATCCACGGTATATTCGATGTTCCGATGGTACCAGCTTTTCAAATAATCCTTACAGTGATTTATGGCAATCTTCCATAGCCATGTTCTCAACTTGGATTGCTTCTTATATGTAGGCAATGCTTTATAACACTTCACAAAAATCTCCTGCGTTAAATCTTCGGCAACAGTGAGATTTTTCACATATGAGTACACAAGCTGAAGAATATCCTGACCGTATACAGTCATAATCTCATCCAACCATATATCTTCTTCACCAGCCTCCAGATATTCTGTAAATAACTCCTCCATAACCCTCATCCTTTCTTTCTAATTTATAGACGATTGTCAACAGGTTAAAGTTTTCTTAATTTACCCTTTATAATCAATGGAAGGATTCTTTCCATATTTATGTAAGGATAAGTATATAATAGGAAGAAACAAAAAAAACTGCCCTATACTGGATAGGACAGAATGTTAAAATTTTATAAAAAGAAAATATAAAATAATCATCAATAACATAATCACCATAAAGACCGCAATGAGAATTACCTGCACACTAGAGGGTGTGAACGTCTCCTCGTTAATTTGTCGCTTCTTCTGCAAATAACCGAAAGTTGCCAATACAGTAATCACTAAACCCAAAGTACAAGTAAACATCCCCAACACAATACTAATCAAATCAATCCGGTCGTCCCGATACTTGCCAATCGTAAAATGCAAACTCGTGGTTAAAAAACCAACCCCTACAATCGCAATCACCGTTCTGATCCATGCCAAAAAGGTGCGTTCATTGGCCAAATGCTGCTGTGCATACTTTAATTGATTTTTTTCCATATCATCACCTTAGCTTGAATGTTTTATGAATAAATCATATCACAGTGATTGCTTTTTCACATTGACACAGGAGGTAATAAAGAAAATCATATACCCTTTAATAAAAACAGACTGATACACCAAAGACCCTCGATTATTTCTAATACCCCTGGTATACCCTCCTTTTTATTTATTATTTTATCTCTTAAGGAGCGAAAAGGCTCTAAACATAGATCCGACAAACATAAGCCCCGCACCACCAAGTAATAAATATATACATAGTGTTTTATCAATAACATTYAAAGGATAAAGCAAGGCACCCAGTGCGAAAAAAGCCCCTATTCCTGTTATAATCCATCCCAATTTTTTCATGCGCAACTCCTAAAAGTTAATTATTTAGTGAAGCTCCTCTAAGG
>NZ_JBFUIB010000214.1:0-6030 GCF_056402095.1 Peribacillus sp. P4_C12 | reverse complement strand
AGACATGGGAGGGAAAGCCTCCAAGGGCAGCGTGGAAAATGCGTGCAGTATATGTAATAATATGGGATTTTTGATAGATCCCCTATTTCACTCTGCCCTCATCTTATCAAAACGGTCCTATCTCTTTCGTTCATCTAAAGCAACCTATACCATGTGGTTTGAAATCCTGCGAATAAGCGAGTATTCGTGAGCATTATCTATTAAACTGAGGGAGTTCTATAAGGATCACTAAAAGGTGTTCAATGACAATAAAGATAATTAATTACAAATAAAGATGTTTAATTTACAATAAACTTGTTTAGCTCTTAACTAATAAGAAAAGGAGTATTGAATTTGAATCGTGTTGATGTTGTGTACACACTTTTGTTTAACGAGGATACCAATAAGATTTTAGTGGTACTAAATAAAAAAAATAACACTTGGTCCTTACCAGGAGGAGCAGTTGAAGAAAATGAGACTCTAAAAGAAGCAGCCATCAGAGAAGTTAAAGAAGAAACGGGCTATGATGTGCAGGTAAACGATATTATTGCATTAAATGAAGCATTTATAAATGAAGATCATGTATATTTTATTATGTTTGAAGGGCAAGTTCTAAAATCACCTGAACAAATTCCAAAGGAAAAAAACATTTTAAGAGTTGAATGGGTAAATTTAGAGGAAGCAGATAGACTAATGCCTTATTATCCAGAAGGAGTATCCAAACTAATTAGAAACTCCAGAGCAAGATATACATTCCAAAAATAATTAAAATACAATGGTATTAGGCCTAAATTGCTGTGTAATTGCATTGAATTATAGATTTAAAATTACATTATTGTTACTGTGGAAAGAGCAATTTTGACCTACAATCAAAATTAATAACTTTATTTTAACACCGTTCAAAAATTTGGACGGTGTTATGCATGTTTGTAGTTTTAAAATTAAACGACTTTATTGGCAATCAACAAAAGGATATAAAAATAATCAAACTATTTTATAAAAACCGTATACTTATCACTAAAAAAGAATCCATTTTGTTCATTTTTGATATGCTCCCCATTAGGTAGACAGATAAAAAATAAAAATCTGTTGATCTAAGGGGAGTATTTTCTATGGCTCGAATGAAATATTCTAAAGCTGAAAAATTGGCTATTTTAAATCTTTATAAAGATGGTCACCATTCAATAGCTGACATTACGGCCAAGTTTTCTGTTGATCCTGGTACGATTAGAGATTGGAAGAGAAGATATGAAATGAATGGTGAAGACAGTTTAACAGACGCGACTTCTTGGAAGYCTTATTCAAAAGAGCTAAAGTTAGCAGCTGTGAATGATTATCTATCAGGRCACTATTCGTTAAACAAGGTTATCCAAAAATACAATATATCCAGTACTGCGGTTTTGGGAAAATGGATTAAAAAGTATAATAGTCATAGAGAATTAAATGATACCGGTAAAGGAATGACAAACTCTATGACAAGTAGAAGAAAAACAACATTAGAAGAACGAATTCAAATTGTGAATTACTGTCTACAACACCAGAAAAACTATCAACTCGCAGCCGAAAGCTATGGAGTTTCTTACCAACAGGTATATCAATGGGTCAAGAAGTTTGAAACAAATGGTGAAGAAGCAMTACAAGATAAACGCGGTCGAAAGAAAGAGGAATATGAATTAACAGCTGAAGAAAAGTTTAAGCTGGAAATGAAACGTTTAGAGCGAGAAAATGAACGATTGCGTGCAGAAAATGCTTTTTTAAAAAAGTTAGAGGAACTCGAAAGGAGGCGTCAGTAACAAGCGTTCGTCTACAAAATAAATATAGAGCGATTCAAGATTTACATTCGSATGAAAACCTGCCAGTAATCCTTTTATGTGAAATTGCCGGTGTATCCCGTGCTGCTTATTATAAATGGCTWCAGCGTACGCCAACAGCTAAAGAATTAGAGAATGAAGCAATTCTTCAGGATATCCAGSYTATTTATGCACGAGTAGGAGGCATTTATGGGTACCGAAGAATGAAATTAAATATCAATAGGATATATCATAAAAAGTTTAATCACAAACGCATTTATCGCTTAATGCACATCGCTGGATTACAGTCCGTGATTCGTCGGAAAAGAAAACGCTATGTTCCCTCATCTGCGCAATATGTCGCTGAAAATCGACTCAATCGTGAATTTACTGCAAGCAAGCCCAATGAAAAATGGGTAACAGATGTCACAGAGTTCAAATTAGRAAACGGAAGGAAAACGTATTTAAGCGCCATTTTAGATCTTTACGATGGCTCCATTATTAGTTATGTATTGGGACATTCAAACAATAATAAATTGGTATTTCAAACATTGAATCAAGCTATCACTATATTAAAAGAGAATGAACATCCATTGATTCATAGTGATCGAGGGTATCAATATACATCACATGGGTTTAAGAGAAAAATAGAAAAAGCAAAAATGATTCATAGCATGTCACGTGTAGGAAAATGTATAGATAATGGACCAATGGAATCGTTTTGGGGGACGTTGAAATGTGAAAAGTATTACTTACATAAGTATGAGACATTTGAAGCGTTACAACAAGCGGTAAATGATTATATCCAGTTTTACAATAACGAACGTTACCAAGAAAGATTAAACGGCTTAAGCCCATTGGAATACAGGGCTCAAGTCGCTTAAAGCTTTTTTATTATTTCCACTGTCTACTTGACAGGGAGCTGTTCAACTTTTTTCAAAATGGATTCTTTATATTTTCTGTAAAATGCATATTTACACAATGTTCATACCAAACCCCTTATATAGCCGTATTGGTAGATACCTCAGAAACCGGACTCTTTTTTGGACGTATTCCGATACAGGCCGTGACTCCAAAAACGAATAAGAGGCCCGCACAGGTGAAAAAGGAATATTGAAAACCAGTCGTCGCTGACACAGAATTTTCCACAAAAAGTCCTGTAATATAAGGACCCACAATCCCACCTAATGAGGCAATCGCCATAAACCATCCTTGAATTTTACCCTGATGCCTTTTGGAGATAAGGTTTACTAACAAAGTCGGTCCAAGAATAAGAGTTATACAACCAAAGGTTAATCCTAAAGAAAGCAACCCAACTGCCAGGATATCAGAAGAAACCATGGTCCCCAGGATATAGAATACAGAACCTAATATCATGACAGGACCGAGTACAAAAACTCTGGAACGGATGATACTATTCGTCTTACTGTATAACCGATCAGACAAGAAAGAGAAGAATAATTGTGAAAGAGTAATTAAGATCCATGGAACTGTAACGGCAAAGCTTAATTGGGCCTCACTGATTTGCCGGACATTAGCCAAATAATTAGGCAACCAATTAAGGCCAAATGTATAAGACCAGTATGTTGCAAATCCACAAAGTGCAATGAAAAGGAAGTTTTTCGAAAATAGGGAATTTGTGAATTTTGTTTCCTTTTCTCTTTCCTCCATGCCCATTTCTATCGGTGTGGATATAGAGGAAGCCTTTTCTTCTGATTGTTCTTTGCTGAATTTCAGCCAAATGAGAACCCAAATTACACCTACAACAGCTGTTGCTATAAAACCGCTTCGCCATCCAAAACTCTGCATAATATACATCAAGATAGGAGCAGAAATGGCTACACCTAAAGGTCCTCCTATCGAAACAAGCGTCAATCCAAAACTAAGCTTTTGTTTAGGTAGCCATTTAGAAGCAGAAGTCATGGCCAACGAATAGGCAGGCCCTTCTCCAGCACCTAAAATAAGTCTTGTTGCCAATAATAATGGAAAACTATAAACAAAAAAAGTAGAAAACTGAACCACAGCCCATATGATGGCAATGATGGTAATGACCCGTTTGGCCCCAATTTTATCGGATAAAGCACCCATTAAAATAGCTGATAAAGAATATAACCAAAAGAACACACTGCCCACTAATCCCCATTGCGTGGGTGTGATGTTTAGCTCATCCATAATTTGGACGGAAGCAAATCCAATGATGGCTTTGTCCACGTTACTAATGACAGTCAAGAAAAACAAAAGGATAATCATAATCCAACCTTGCTTTGAAATGACACCTTGCTTTTGAATAGAATTCATATCCATGATCGACCTCTTCCAACTTTTATCTACTTAACACTTCTTTCTTATTTACTACATCATCACACGTCATTAGTTCCCTTATTTCCTCTGGAATCGGCTGAGCTGCTATCCCATTTTCTCCTTTTAAAACCCATCCACGAAGTTCATACCCATAACTGACCCTCTCGCCATTCAAAAATATTTCATGTATGAATTGAATGGTTTTTGTACTCATTTTCCCAACTGTGGTCTTTACGACTATCCATTGATCCTCATGAAGCGGCTTTTCGAACGTACAGCGCACATCAATCAAAGGCAAAATAATATTCTTTTCTTTTAATTGCGATAAGGGCAAATTCATGGACCGAAAAAAGTGATGTGTTGCATTATCAAACCACTTCAAATAATTAGGAAAATAAACAATACCCGCTCCATCTGTCTCCCCGAATTCAATCATAAACTTGTGCTCATTCTCCCTCATTTTTCCTCCCCCCTTCCTTATTACCGCAATTCTTCTTTGAGCTCTGATTCTATTCGCTTTGTTAGTTCTCGTTTCAATATTTTCCCTGATGATGTCATAGGGAGTTCATCCATAAAGACAAATTTGTTTGGAACTTTATATGACACGAGCCTTTGTTCGGCAAATTTTTTAAGTTCCTGCTCGGAAGCTTGCTTACCTGGCCTCAAACGGATTACAGCACAAGTGAGTTCTCCGAGTACCGTATCCGGTAAGCCAATGATAGCTGCTTCCATTACGCTCGGGTGTTGATAATAGACATCCTCTACCTCACGAGGATAGATATTGTACCCCCCGCGGATGATCAATTCCTTTTTACGGCCGACAATCCGGATATATCCTGCTTCATCCATCGTGGCCAGATCTCCAGAATAAAACCACCCGTGTTCATCCGTAGCCTTTTTTGTTTCTTCTTCCATCTGGAAATACCCCTTCATCAGGCCGGTACTTTTGCAGGCAAGTTCTCCGACTACACCTGGCGGAACTGCTTCCCGGTTATCATCCACAATTTTCACTTCTGCGCCCGGCATCRCTCTGCCTACCGTTTCAGCCCTTAGATGGTCATCATCCTCGAAATTCGTCATCGATAAACTTGCAGATGTTTCCGTCATACCATAGGCCACTAGGATATTGCATTTCATCTCATTCTTAATCCGGCGAAGAATTTCAATCGGACAAGGTGCTGCAGCCATTTCCCCGGTTCTTAAGCTCGAAAGATCATATGTAGAAAAGTTAGGGTGATTCAATTCTAGGATAAACATGGTCGGCACTCCCGGATGAATGGTCACCTTTTCATGCTGAATTAATTCCAATGCCTTTTCTGCTTTGAATTTTTCCATTAAAACGAGTCTTCCCTGACAGGAAATGGAACGCAACATGAACATCAAGCCCATGATATGAAATAAAGGAACAGGGATTAAAAATACATCGTTAGGACTACAATCCATTTTATAAGCTGCTGTTCTTGATATACTCACCACATTCTCGTTGGCGAGCATGACTCCCTTTGGATTGCCTGTCGTCCCAGAAGTATAGAGGATTACACAGATATCATCATTTTCCACTTTAGGTGTCTTTAATATTTTGTGATTTCTTCCTAATTGAATTAAACGATCATAATTGTTAATGGAATCATGTTGAAAACGGACGGAGATGAGATGTATTAATGTGGAAATGCTTTTTTGGGCTTCCATCAATTGTGGGAATTGATCGACTTTACCAAAAGTGTTTGAGAAAAAAACAGCTTTAGCACCCGAATTTTCTAAAATATAAATGATTTCATTTTTGCGGAAATCTATATTTAAAGGAATAAGTATCGCACCTACTTTAGATAGTGCCATAAAAATAACCATAAATTCATTCCAATTTGGTAAACAGACCGCGACCCGATCGCCTTTTTCAATACCTAGCTGAACTAATCCAGAGGCTAATAAATCAGCCTCTACATCAATTTCACCATAGGTA
>NZ_JBFUIB010000213.1:0-6048 GCF_056402095.1 Peribacillus sp. P4_C12 | reverse complement strand
TAATATTGTATTTGCCTAACTCAATCGCCAAGGCCTTTGTTAAATGCGAAGCTGCTGCTTTTGATGAGGTTTTTATAACCTAACTCCTTAGCTGCTTTTGCATAATAGATTGCTTCATCTGAGCTTAAAGCTCCAACATTTGCAAATAAATCCGCTCTCGATAAGTAAGTACTTGCCACTTCAAATGACTTAACTCTCTCCTCTGGAGATAGCAAGAAACATTCTGCAGAACTTCCACCGATAATCCAGCTGCGCCTTCCTGTAAGTTTTTATCCATCAATTGTTGTTGGGCATCCGCATTCAAGTTTCCATTTTTGTCGAATGCTGTAACAGATGCAGCATATATTCCCCCCATTTATATCCTCTATTTTTTTATTAAATACAATTCTTTACAATTTATAAACACGCTTAGCATTTTCATAAAACAGCTTCTCTCTAAATACACTACCTCTATTTTTTGTAATCTCATTAAGAACTTCTATCCAAGGAAGTAATTTTGTAGAAGTATTGCATACTGGATAATTACTCGCATAGATTACGCGATCCTCTCCAAACTCATCTAAGACAAAATCGATAGCTGGTCTTAATATTTCGGGATTCCAAGCTCCATTAGGATTTAATCCTGATATTTTACAAATAACATTATTAACAGAAGCTAAATTTCGGATATTTTCATACCAAGCTTCTTTATATTCTTTTTCTATGGAACTTAACGATTCTTTACTTATCAATTCAGCATCTACATTGCCCATATGATTTAATACAATTATAGTATTCGGACATTTCAGTGCGAGCTGAAATAAATCATTTAACTCTTCTATTCTTAAGCAAGCCTCAAATACCATTTCTCTTCGTCCTAATTCCTGCATATTATATATAAAAGTTGGTTTTAAACATGTACCTTTAGTGGCAGAATCTACATGAAGCACCTGACGCACACCCTTAATGGCTGGATGATCATATTGATCAAGATATTTTAAAAATCCTGCTTCTTCCAGACATCCTGAAATAATCCCACCAACTATGATTGAATTCAGATTTTCATATTCTTTTATAATGAAGGCGTTTTCATATTCTCGGTCAGAGATTGCTACATCTACTTCTACATAAACAGCTTTCTCTACAGAATATGCTCCTGACTTCTGCATATCATTTTCATAATTTACTAGAGTATAGGTCTTTTTTAATATATCTCCTGCATCTTCAAGCCATGGTATATGAAACTCATCAAAGTTCCAAATGTGTAAATGTGTATCAATTATTTTCATATGAACACCTTTATCCTATTCTAAAAAATATACTTGTTCCATAGTAAGCCATTGTCCATCATTCGTTAAAGGTTCTTGGCAAGGATCAGTTTCTTTCCACCAGCGTTGTGTTTCTGATTCAGCTGCCATCTTAGCCATGTCAACTTCAAAATCATCACCTGTATATTCAAAATAAGAGAACAGATAACCATTCGAGTGAAAAATTGAATAATTGGAGATATTACATTTCTTAATCATTTCATTAATTTGTGGCCATGGATTTGCATGTAATTCTTTATAATAATCTAACTTATCTGCCTTTACACGAGTAACACTTCCATATCGTTGGATTTTCACCATGCTGCATCATCCTTTTCCATTTTTATTATAATCTACTGGAATTTGACCAATTTCATTGGATTTATAGCAAGCTTCAACAACACACATTGTTTCATATGCATCTTCTACGCTATTCACATAATGGTAAGTTGGGTCTTCTAATTTTTTCATCAGTCCACCCATAGTGCCAATAAATGCTTCTGGAAACCAGCTGCCCTTTATCTCAAGCTCTCTCCAACCTTTTCCATCTTCTAATGAAATATATTTTAATTTATCAGGAAGACCAACTGAATAATCTAAATACACACCCATTACTATCTTTATTGCCCCTCTTGTTCCTTCGATTTTTAAAAAGCATTCTTGTTCATCCAATCCATATTCATGGTTATGATTTGAAGTGATACCAGCTCGTAGCAAATCACCATAATCAAAAATCATATTAGATTTCACTTGTGCTAGTTCCATCATCTTAGGATGCTTCATAGTTTTACAGTAAACAGCTTCTGGGTTACCTAAAAAGTACCGCATAACATCTACAAAGTGAATAGAATGATAGTTAATTTCCATTCGATCTACTTCAAATAAGAAGTCCCATAGATTCCATGGTGTAAACACACACTCACGAACTTCAAAATCAGTAATTTCTCCAATAACACCTTTATCAATCAGCTGTTTAGCTGCAATCATATAAGGTGCTTGACGCAACTGGAAGTTTAAACCTGCAACTAGATTTTTCCTACGACATAGCTCCAATATCTCAGTTGCCTGTTCAATGTTTTCTCCCATCGGCTTCTGTAACAAAACTGGACTTCCATCAGGAATAATATTTAATGTCTCAACAATTGCAGATGCTGGTACAGCAACATCATAAATAGCATTATTTGCAACTGCTAGCTCTACCAATTCATCTAATGTCTCACATACATTCGGTACACAAAATTTATCAGCCATTTCATGTGCTCTTTGAGGCTTTAAATCATATACCCCAATAACATCAAATTGAGCTAACTTGTATGCAGGATAATGGCAGTCTGAAACAATTCCTCCAGCTCCAATTGAAACGATTGGTCTTTTTACTTTAGGAATCTCCGGCACATAATTCATTTCTTCTAGTTTGTTTATCATTTATGAATCTTCTCCTTCTCGCTAAAGTTGTAATGGATTTTATTTATTACAACATTCCATTCGTAATACCAATATTAACCCAAGAGAATGGTTGATACTTTTTCATTCCTAAACCGAAACTTCCTTAAAAAAAACCAGCAATAGCTAAAACGGCAAAACCTGCAAATAACATTTTCATTCCTCCTGCATAGTTAATTACCTGTATAAATCAGTTTCGGGAGTTGTTTGTTCTTATATATGAACTAGACTTTCTATTTGTGAACTTAAGTACAGTTTAAATACCTTGAAAATTTTTGTCAATATACTAAATTAATATTTTTTGTTTTTTCAGAATTTTCATTCAACTCATTCGAAATGTTATTTATATTTAATATAAGGGGAACTTCCTATATATCTTCTCATACAAAAAAAACTAGTTAGAAGAAATCAATATAACTAGTTTTTTATCCTATAAATTTGAAGGAATTTTTTTTTTTGAATCTTTATAAATTATTATTGACAAATAATACCACATCATGAATAATCATATATGTGAACTTAATATTTTATATGTGAACTTTATTTGGTTGTATTTTAAATATTAAGGAGGGTATTATTAAAAATGAAAAATGTAGTGATTACAAATATTGAAGTAGAAGACAAACGATTTGTCCTTGAAGAAGGTGCCGGATCAGACGCCGTTCATACTGTTCCTAACTATGCTTATGCAGTATGTAAATTAAAAACAGATACAAACATAGAAGGTACAGGAATCACATTTACATTAGGTTACGGAAATGATCTTGTTTGTAAAGCTATCAAGTATCTTTCTGAATGCTTAATAGGAAAAGAAATTAACGAATTGATGAGCCATTTCGGTGAGGTGCATGCAGAAATCACCGATTCTCCTTGCTACAGATGGCTCGGTCCACACAAAGGAGTCGTTCATTTAGCACTTGCTAGTATTACAAATGCATGTTTTGATCTATGGGCAAAATCGAAAGGTGTTCCACTTTGGAAATTACTAACTGAATTAACTCCTGAAGAAATTATTAATTTGTTAGATTTTAGATATGTTGAAGATTTACTTACTCCACAAGAAGCACTTACTATTTTAAACACTGCAAGAGAAAGTAAAGCTAGCAGAATTGGTATTTTATCGAAAGGATATACTGGATACGATACTTCTGTAGGTTGGTTTAACTATTCAGATGAGAAGGTTGTTGAAAACGCGAAGAAAGCGCTCGCAAAAGGCTTCACTGCTATGAAATTAAAAGTTGGTTCAAGAGATCATGAAAGAGATATCCGTCGTGCACTGCTAATTCGTGAAACTGTTGGCAATGATATTACAATTATGCTTGATGCAAATCAACAATGGACACTACCAGATGCAATAAGTATTATTTCTCGTCTTAAAGATATGAATCCTTATTGGGTCGAAGAACCAACTGATCCAGATGATGTGATAGCACATCAAACGCTAGCTCGTGCGATTTCACCTATCCGATTAGCGCTTGGCGAACACGTTTCAAATAAAGTACTATTTAAAAACTTCTTACAAGCTAATGCAATGTGCTTTAACCAAGTAGACGCATTGAGAGTAGGCGGTATATCAGAATTTATTTTGATAAGCTTAATGTCTAAGAAATGTAATGTACCTGTTATCCCTCATGTTGGAGATATGGGACAAATTCATCAGCATCTAGTATTATTTAATCATATTAGCATTGGTCATCAAGATTTGTTCCTTGAGCATATTCCCCATCTGGAAAAATACTTTAAAAATCCAGTTTCCATCGTGGATGGAAAATATGTGCTACCACAGTCTGCCGGTAACAGCTGCGACTTTATCTAAACACTAATTTGTAATATAGCATTGTCAATGTTATAACAAGTCTTCCCGCTTGGTATGATATTGACAATGATTTCCTTTTCTATTAAATGTACCAAATAAAAAATAATAAGCGAGGTTAATTATGGCAAAAGTAAAATCAGCAGAAAGAACACTGCGTTTTTTAGAGTTATTAGCCTATAAACGCAATGGAATTTCTTTCACCGATATTCAGACAGGGCTAGATATTCCCAAAAGCTCTACTCATAGTTTGATACAAGAATTTTTAGATAAAGATTTTTTAATTTATAATAATGATACGAAAAAATACTATGCTGGGCTTGAGTATATTAAACTCTGTACTGTATGTATTCAAAACACAGATTTGCTAGAAGAACTATCTATTTTAACATCGGAGACTGGGCAAGAGTTAGGTCTCACTACTCATGCAGGAGTACTGGACAATCGAAATATTTTGTACCTAGCTAAATATGAAAATAATAGTGATCTATCCTTAATGCACAATATTGGACTTAGAATTCCAGCGCATTGTACAGCTATGGGAAAGATGCTTCTAAGCCAGTTTTCCAATGAGAGAATTATTGAAAATTATACAGATTATCATTTTGAGAAACTCACGGAAAAAACAATCGATAATTTAGATGATTTACTTAGTGACCTAGAAAAGATACGTGAGAAAGGTTATGCTGTCGAAATTTGTGAAGCAAGTAGATATACAGCTTGTATCGCTTTACCACTTGTACAACAAGGAAAAATGGTTGCCGCTTTCAGTACAACTCTCCCTATACATTTGTTCGAAACTTCTAATATAGAAGAAATTGTTTCGTCTATGAAAAAACACAAAAAAATTGCCGATCAACGACTCTTTGTACTTTAATGATAAGTATTTTAAGAGGTTTAAGCACATAAAAAAGTAAGAGCGAATTCTAACTGCTCTTACTTTTTTATTAAAGGCAACTGAAATAAGTGTTAATATATTTCTCGGTATAGCGCTTGAATATCTTCTAGATTTGCTTCTCTTGGATTCCCACCTGTACAAACATCTGCCAGCGCTTATTAAGTTTCTGATGTCACACCAATTAATTTTCTTTTCATCAAAACAAAAAACACCCTATCAAAAAGATTTGGGGCTCCCATAAATCACTTCAACTCTAACTTAGCAACAGTCTCACAATGTATGGACTGTATATGGCAACCACTTAGATGTTGGTTAGTTTATGTAAAATGCTTGGTTCCTCAAACCAAACATTTTGTTTCTATCTTTGAAATATTATTTCTTCAACAAAAGCCCCCCGTTAGCTCAATAAGAGGTACCTCCAACATTTTATCCTATGATCAGAGATGGAGACTATTGTGTCATTTTCCTAATTAGAGCATAAGGTGATATAACCCATTTAATTAATTTCCTCCTTAAAAACAAATAAGGAGAGGTTTCTGTATGTCAGGTTGTGAATCAAGGTGTGACGACGGTTTTGGATTTGGTGGAGGTTTCGCCTTTATAGTTGT